>CAYRNH010000020.1:0-18694 GCA_964425515.1 uncultured Thiotrichaceae bacterium
TGAGCAGCCTGGCTGGCAGCTTTGCGATCCTGCTGCTGGTGACCGGCAGCCACGAAGCGATCAACGCATTCAACGACCAGCTCGCGCAAATTGAAACCGATTTGCAGATGCGTCTGCTGGTCAGAAGTAACGAAATCGAGACTTCCACTGACCAGCTCATCCCGTATCTGGTAGAAGTGGTGGCGATGGATAACCCTGGCATCGTGCACAATCTCGCCAGCTTTTTTTCCAGTCGGCAGATTAATATCGTCGATCTCGAAACAGACCGCTATCCGGCACCCCATACCGGAACCCAGATGTTTTCCATGCAGATGACCATCGGTCTGCCGCCCGACATTTCGATCAAAAATCTACGTAACGAATTTCTCGACACCTGTGATCAGCTCAACATTGATGCCAGCATCACCAGTGCATAATACTTTCCAGGAATAACTAAAACGATATGAACAGCCTCGGTAAAAAAGTAAAAAATTTCAAACTACCCGCCACTGGCGACAAGACCATCAGTCTCAGTGAACTCAAAGGCAAAAACGTCGTACTGTATTTTTATCCCAAAGACAGTACGCCCGGCTGCACCACCGAAGGCCAGGACTTTCGTGATGCCAAAGCAAAATTCAGCCGGCAGAATACGGTCATCCTCGGCGTTTCGCGCGACAGTATCAAGTCACATGAAAATTTCAGCACCAAACAGACATTCAATTTTGATCTGCTCTCCGATACCGACGAAGAATTATGCAAAGCCTTCGATGTGATCAAGATGAAAAACATGTACGGCAAACAGGTGAGAGGCATCGAACGCAGCACTTTTCTGATCGATGCCAAGGGCGTGTTAAAACAGGAATGGCGTAAAGTGAAAGTCAAAGATCATGTGGCTGAAGTACTGGCAGCAGTCAAAGCACTCAACAAGTAACATCAAAACTCAGGATTTGGCACAAACAGCAAAGCCAGAACCATCAGAGCGCTGGCCGCTCACCAGGAGCCGAGCACACGCACACCAGTCAATGGTCAGGGCTTCTCGTTAAAATAATCCGCAAAATCCATCGGCTATAAAATCATCAGGTAAACGCCACCAAACCACGTATCCAGTTTGCTCTTACCTGGCATCTCTGGCTGAGCTAAATCCAGCCGATAATCATACTGACATCGGCATCAACAGTTCCAACCACACAGGATTGCGCAATTCCCTGTTTTATCCGGGTTTTCTGCCATCAGGTGCCTAATACTAAACCACATCTCCATCATCGAAGAAAAATAGTTGTAAGGATTTCGCCGCCGGTGCGACTACCCCCCAGGCATCACAGTTTGATGCTTAAAAACTCGGCAATGATGACCAGAAGCAAGCATGGGATTTGCCCTTATTACACCAACACACACAATATTCGGAGATCGTTATGAAAAAAGAACAGCTGATAATGCGTACCGCCATTGCAAGTATCCTTTCTGTCGGCATGCTGGCAGCCACCACCGGACAGGCCCAGGCGTCTAACAAACCTGCCATGGAAAAATGCTTTGGCATTGCCAAGTCAGGTAAAAATGATTGCGCTTCCAAGACTGCCAATCATGCCTGTGCCGGCCAGTCCAGCAAGGACGGGGATAAAACTTCATTCATCGTCTTACCTAAAGGCACCTGTGAAAAAATCGTCGGCGGTAGCACTACCCCTGGTGCTTAAACAAAATGTCTTCGCTGAATATTAAACGCGAGCAACTCCCGATCCCGGCTCACGCCGGGGTCGGTCTTCGCGCACCGCATTATCACGAAGTCATCGAAAACAGGCCGGATATTGCCTGGTTCGAGGTACACAGCGAGAACTTCTTTGCTGACGGCGGCAAGCCGCACGAGATTCTTGAACAGGTACGCGCGCACTACCCCCTGAGCCTGCATGGCGTGGGATTGTCGCTAGGTTCAACCGATCCTCTCAGTACCTGGCATCTGGATAAATTAAAAGGGCTGATCGATCGCTATGAGCCTGGTCTGGTGTCTGAACATCTGTGCTGGTCTTCTGTGGATAATCGTTATTTAAATGATCTGTTGCCACTGCCTTATACCGAAGAGGCACTGCACCACATAACAGCTCGTATCGAGCAGGCGCAGGATTATCTGGGTCGACAGATACTCATTGAAAATCTGTCCAGCTATTTGCAATTTACCGACTCAAGTATTCCAGAGTGGGAATTTCTTGCTGCAGTTGCAAAAGCCAGCGGCTGCGGCATTTTGCTTGATGTCAATAATATCTATGTCAATGCCAGCAATCATGGCTTTGATCCCATGATGTATCTGAATGCCATTCCCGTTTCAGCCGTGCAGGAAATGCACCTGGCGGGTCATAGCAACGAGGGCGACTGCCTGATAGATACGCATAGTAAACCTGTGACCGATGCCGTATGGCAACTCTACGCGCACGCCGTCGCACGCTTCGGGCGCATACCAACCCTGATCGAGTGGGATATCGATATCCCAGCACTACAGGTGTTGCGAGATGAAGCGCATCGCGCTCAACATATTATGGAGCGTTGTGATGAACAGGTTGCATGAACTGCAATGCCAGTTTCGTGACGCCCTGCTCAGCAATGATGCGACACTGGTTGACACGAAAATTCGCGACGATGGTCTTGCCGTTGTCAATCGGCTCAACATTTATCGCAATACTGTCTTCACCAATTTACGCGAAGCACTACGCACACTGTTCCCTGTCATCAATAAACTGGTGGGAGAAGACTTCTTCGATTATGCCGCTGATGAGTATATCCGCCGTTATCCATCACCGGCCGGCGATCTGAATCAGTTCGGAGAACACCTCGCAGCATTCTTTGCGGAATTCGAACCGGCTTCGACACTGCCTTATCTGAGCGACGTGGCTAAACTGGAGCGACTTGCCCACAAGGTGTACCACGCAAAGACACATAGCGGACTGGCGATTGACCAGCTCGGCACAGTTGATCCTGCTCTGTACGGCGAACTCCATTTCAGCCTTAACCCAACAAGCGCTCTGCTGCATTCAGAATATCCGATACAACACATCTGGCAGGTCAATCAACCGCATTATGATGGTGATCCTGTCGTCGACCTGAATGCCGGTGGCGTGTATTTGTTGATCGAGCGACGCGCGGGCCTGATCGAATTGCAAAGCCTGAGCATCGGAGAATGGATATTGTTAACAACACTGGCAGCAGATAAAGATTTTGCCACCGCCTGCCACCAGGCACTGCTCGCCGAGCCCGAGCTTGATTTGAGTTCCACCCTGATAAAACTGGTCGCACAGACAACACTGGTGGACTTTCACACCCATCATGAAGAGGAAATACAATGAAATTTTTGAACAAATTTATTGATCTATCCAGTCTCGCCATTCGCGGTCTGGAGTTTCTCAGCCCCGCAGTGGAATTAGGTGCACGTCTGTGGCTGGCCAATGTTTTCTGGAAATCAGGTATGACCAAAATCGCAAGCTGGGATAGCACGCTTAGTCTGTTTAACTACGTGTACACGGTTCCATGGATACCACCAGAGCTGGCGGCGATTCTTTCAACCGGGGTAGAACTGGGAGGTGCCGCATTACTGGCCGTCGGCCTGGCCGGTCGCTTTGGCACAGCCGCGCTGTTTATTCTCAATATTGTTGCCGTGATTTCTTATCCCGATCTTTCTGCGGTGGGGCTAAAAGACCATTTCTACTGGGGACTGTTACTGGCAATCTTTCTGGTACGCGGTCCTGGCAAGCTATCAATCGACCACTGGATACGCAGCAGGCACATGGTAGTACCCACTGCCATCAAGCCATAAAGGTACAATGCCACCACGGCTTTAGCTTTTAATTTTATTAATACCAGGATGGTTAGAGAGGTCTGACAGCTTCGCCTGTTGAGTCGAGCCTGATACCATGTAATCAGTCCACTTCATTCTTGCTCATCCTCAATATCTTCATACACATCATTCGAAAATCGAGGCGTACAAATAGCCAGGAAAATCAGGTCTTCCGAACCTGTGTTAGTCATACGTTGACGACACATCGGCGGGATGAGGACGACATCACCAGCGCTGACTGACTGTGGCGGTAGTGAGCCGATCTCTACACACCCGCTACCCTCGATGATGCAGTAACGCTCAACGGTATCCCTGAGGCGATGCCAGCGAGTGGTCACACCAGGTTCAAGCCTCGCCCTTGCAATCGATACATCCGGATCGTCAGACGTATTCGACAATTCATTTATGTAGCAGCGCTCGGAGGTATAAAACTCATCACCAGGATTCAGATGCTTAATGGTTTCTTTCATTTGATTTAATTTTCTATCAGATTCACCAGGAGCAAGAAGCTTTACATACCTCTCAGGAAAAAAGCGCGCTCCACCTTGTTCAGATTTAATATCGCTATTTTCGATATTAAACCCATAAAAATATCGTTTTACTAGCACTATGTTCAGAATATATAGTAGTAATCACTAATATACGGAGGTGAAGCGATGCAAAACGATAATCAATACGTTCGTGATAAAGAAGGTTATATTGTTCACCCTGAAGACTGGGACATCAATCTTGCCCGCAAGCTGGCCGAGGAGGAAAACCTCGAACTGAGTGAAAATCACTGGTCAGTGCTCTGCTTCATGCGGGATTACTGGCAGGAACATAAAGTTGCGCCAGATGTACGTCACGTCACCAAACACCTCGCATCAGCTCGCGGTGTAGATAAGAAAGAAGCCAAGAACCAGCTTTTCAGCATGTTCCCCTATGGCTATGTCAAACAGGCCTGCAAGATTGCTGGCATGCAGCGTCCACGTGCCTGGAGTACTGGCTGAGTGCAAATGAGAGGCCGATGACACTGCAGATATTTCTGATTTGTCATCGACCTTTTTAACCGGGGCAAGCTGTTAAGACTCATCCAGACTGTGTTCTGGCTACAAACATGCCACAACAACGAAGAGGATATTTATTAAACCGCAGACTGGTTCTCTTCCGCCGCCTGCCGAATAGAAGGCCAGGCATTGATCACCGCCTGCACCAGTGTCGCTAGCGGAATAGCGAAGAACACGCCCCATACCCCCCACAGACCGCCAAACACAATCACTGAAATAATAATCGCTGCCGGGTGCATATTGACCACCTCAGCATAAAGCAGTGGCACCAGCACATTGCCATCGAGAAATTGCACCGCCAGAAACGCAGTCATGGCATATAAAAATTCCGACCCTGCACCCCACTGGAACCATGCAATCATGGCAACAGGAATGGTCACTGCCACCGCACCGACATAAGGAATGATGACTGAAAGACCGACAAACAAACTTAGCGTAGCGGCGTAGTTCATGCCCATGAGCGCCAGCGGAATAAAGGTGGTGATACCTACGATCAGCACTTCAATCAGTTTGCCGCGAATATATTTCGCCATTTTGCCATCGACGTCTTTCCACACCTGTGTGGACAGTGCATTGTCACGGGGTAAAAACCGTGCCAGCCAGTGCAGAATCTGTTTTTTGTCTTTGAGCAGGAAAAATACCAGCAATGGAACCACCACCATGTACACCAGCAAGGTGAAAGCATTGACCACCGAACCCAGTGACAGCGAAACAATTTTTTGCCCGAATCGAACGAGTTCAGCATTAAAACTCGATACCATTTCCTTGATCTGGCTTTCCGGGAATACCGGGTATTTTTCCGGTAACGCCATGATCAACTGCTGGAGCTTATTGAGAATCTGCGGGAAATCATGAATAAACTGCGACAACTGTTGCGACACCAGAGGAATCACACCGAACAGCAGCAGGGCAACTGTGGTAATAAATACCAGAAAGCTGATGATGACTGCTGGCAGCCTGGGCATGCCCGCATGACACAACAGTTTAACCAGACCTTCGAGTACATAGGCGATGACCAGACTGGCCAGTATTGGCGCGAGTATATTGCCCCAGATCAGTACAACCGCAGTGCCAGAAACAATAAATAGCGCGAGAATGATGACCTGGGGGTCTGAGAAATGTTGTTCAAACCAGGACCTCAACATCCCGATCATGTTTTATCCTTTATCAACTGTTGATAGTTTTCTGCAAACAGCGTTTCCATTTCGTCGATGACTTCTGCGATCTCACGTCCCTTCACCATGTGATCGGTCATCAAAGCCGATGCCGATGAGAACACCGCCATACTTTCGACCATGGGATAGGTTTCTTTCAGGCGTCTGATAGCACCGACCACGGTTTCGGATTCCGGCCTGGGAATATCTAAAGGCTCAGGAATTTCCTGATTGACCAGATTGCCTTTTGACTGCAAAAACTCGGCAAACTGTAACAGCGATGCCTGGCGTTCGCTGTCCAGAGTTTCAAAAATTTCCAGCAGTTTTTTTGAAGAGGATGACTTGCTCATACCGTGCCGTGAATATCCTTACAGAATTGCTGGGCGAAACTCAGCAGCTCATCGGCTGCGCGAGATTTGAACTTATAACGCTGACGTACAAACGAGAACGGACGTTCCAGCTTCGGTGAAAGTTCAACCGCCACCAGTGTGCCCAGTTTGAGTTCTTTATTGATCGTTGAGCGCGAAACGATGGACAGCCCCATGCCAGCTTCGACCGCACCTTTGATCGCTTCCGGGCTACTCAGTTCGAACAGTACATTGAGGGTTTCATTATTGCCATGCAGCTCAACATATTTAAGGATGACTTCCTGCGTGCCGGAGCCGTGCTCACGACTGATAAAAGGATGCTGCACGATATCACTAACACTCAGGGATTCGGCTGACGCCAGTGGATGATCGGGCGCCATAATCACTACTAGCTGATCAACACTGCAGGGTTCAACGATCAGGTTCTTGTTATTCACCGAACCCTCGACAATACCAAGGTCAATAACATTATTCTCAACCATGGTGACTATGTCTTCAGTGTTCGATTCTTTCATACTGATACTGACATCCGGGTGCATGGCGTTAAATTTGCCAATCAGCGTCGGTAGCATATACTCAGCAATAGTTGTGCTCGCGCCCAGCGCCACACCACCGCTGACATCACCGGTGATTTCGGTGATGCTCATGGTCATGTCTTCGTAGAGCTGCAAAATGCGCTCGGCGTACACATAGACCTGCTTGCCCACATCGGTTAGCGTGACACGATTATGGGTACGGTCAAACAGGCGGGTATTGAACTGGTCTTCGAGCTGGCGAATCTGAAAGGTGACTGCGGGCTGCGTCATGTGCAGCTCTTCCGCCGCCTTGGTGAAATTCAGCAAGCGTGCAACTGTATGGAAAATTTTTAGTCTACGATCTGCCATAATCTATTTATGAATTCAGCGTGTCGGGCGCTGTATATTACCACTGCTAACAAGAGGATGGAGACAAAAGCATGCTGCACACTCTAACACGCTCGGGACTGACCGTTGCATATTTCACTACCCTGATCGCCATTGCCTTCCTCGCATTCGTCCCACTGGATGCCTCTGCCGGCCCGATCTATAAGTGGGTTGATAAGGACGGTACGGTCACGTTTGGCAGCCGCCCCCCGGACTCCACCCCGGCGCAACGCGTCACCGTCGATACCTATGTGCCGCCCACGCCACCAGCCGCGGACAAAGCGGCCAACGGCAAAACCGACAAGAATGACAAGAAAAAAGTGGCCAAAGCGAAAAAACCCGCCAAACCAGAAATACCACCGGCAGAAAGGCGCAGGCTGTGTGAACAGGCCCGCAACGACCTGGCTGCCATCCAGGCACACGGCCGAGTACGTCAGAAAGACGCCAATGGTAATCTGAGCTACCTGAGCGATGCACAAAAACAGGACAGGCTGAACGCCGCTAACAGAGATATTCAGAAATTCTGCCAGTAACCGCATCGGAGCTTAACAATGCCCACACTAAACATCACCAGCAATGTTGATATTCAGGATGCCGATGCGCTCGCGGTGCAGGCCTCAAAACTGGTGGCCGAGATGCTGGGCAAACCCGAAATGTATGTCATGGTTCTGGTGAAACCGAACTGCACGCTGTATTTCGGTGGCAATAACAATCCGGCAGCGTTGTTGTCCCTGCATAGCCTCGGCCTGCCTGAAGCACAGATCAAATCCTACTCGGAAAAGCTCTGCAGCTTTATCAACCAGCAACTGAATATTTCTGTGGATCGAATTTATATCAACTTCGAATCCCCTGCTCGCACACACTGGGGCTGGAACAGCACAACGTTTGGTTAGGAATTTAATAAAACATCTAGCCACAAAGGGCGCAAAAGACGCAAAGTAAAAACAACATATGTTGTTAAACCCGAAATCAGCACTGTAGGCTGGGGCGTGGGATTGAACCCCAACCCACATACTGGCAACTTCCGGCAGCAAAACCGCAGATAAATTCGGAGGAACCCACAAACCAGGTGTCAAAGCTATGCTAAACATTAACGACGTCAATATCGGATTAGTACTCGCAGGTATTTTACTGGCGATTATTATTTATGTACTGAGCCGCTATTCTTGAGAGTAGCCTGAAACAGGTATGAGGTTTCTTTGAGATCCATCCTGTGTTTATACTTTCAATTCAAAAATACCAGTGCATACTCGCGCGCAGGTCGCGGATATTGAAACTATCATAGAACACTTTTTCGAAATCAATCCGCAGCGCGCTCTGCGCTGTTACATTAAACTGCAATCCAGCCACTATTCTATCGCGTGAAAAATCGTATCCGGAAAACGCATTGCTGCGTTCCGCGCTGATCAGTAACTGGCCGCCATTAAAATCGGTATTCACTCCCAGCTGCGCACCCGCCAGCAGACTGTACCCCTGCACGTATTTATCAGAACCTTCGGCATCCATGATCAGCATGCCATACCATGTGCTACGGAGCGCGTGCGCACTGATACCACCACCGATTCGAGTATTGAATACCAGATCGGATGTGCCCGCACTAATAAACTGTCGCTTCAGTTTGACATCGAACTGCCAGCTCAACGGGTGATACCATGTTTGCCAGGGGCTGAGTGAAACCACGTTAAAAAATCGCAGTTGCTGAAGCTGCAACGAATCTTTTTCTGGCGACCAGCGTAGACGAGTATCAAGCACATTGATTTCTGCGCCACTGACATAACCTGCAGGCGCGTCCAGTAGTTCGTGAAATGCAGGCTTGAGAGCGATTTCATAATAATGATTGCTTGCAATGCTGCCTGCGCTCAGAGAAAAACGCGCTGATTCGTGTCCAAGTTCGGGCGCGACCGGTTCGGGGACATGATCAGAACTGCTGCGATGAATGCTGCTGCGTGCGCTGAGTATCTGTCTGGCCGGCGCGCTGTCCTGCTGCTTGCGAAAGTGCAATATCTGATATGCCGTGTTGAGTAAATCCGCGCGTGTAGCATCATCCTTGAATGTCGCCATGGCTTTTGTCACATCGATCTTGCCATCAGCAAGCGCGACCGCAGCATGATTAAAATCGCTACTGTGTTTTGTCATGGCGTATTTGATCTGGCTCGCCAGCGAAGGCCGGTATACCCTGTTCTTGATCAGCCCGGCTTTTTTCAGCGCGCGTACCGTATCCACCGGTATCGCATACAATGGAAAGCTGTCATAACTGCTCAACCTGGCCTGCGGTCTCACTGCATCGATCAAGGCCAGCAAACGATAGGAACAGTTTTCGCGAAAGAAAAAATAATCAAAATTGATCCTCGACACTTCCCAGACATGTCGTTTCAGCTGCGCGATTTCATCTGGTGTTAAGGCCAGGGTGTACTCCCATATATCTCGATTTTCCAGGCTCGAGTAAACCTTTACGGTTTCATAATAAGGTCGCGTGCGGAATACACCGTGATAGCCACCAAACAGGCCTTTGAAAACATAACTAATACCAGCATCGCTGCGATCAACATCGGCAGCATAATTAAACGTCTGCGATAACAAAGCAGAGTGCGGATGATTGAAACGCAAAAAGGTATGACCAAAGGACGAGCCGGGATTATTGAGATACATCGACGGGAACACCAGCGACACCGAATCTGACCGCATCGCTTTCAGCCAGTGCTCAAGCTTCGGACAGGATACATCCGCATTCACAATATGCAGCTGCTGTTTTAGCCAGTGCCAGCGCGCCGGGAATCGGCACTGCGCAGGGTCTTTTGCCGAGGGCTGTAACATCGCGCGCAAATCGGCCTGCAATTCGGCATCAGGATCGGTTTTGCCATTGGCTGCCAGAAAAAAAGCCGCACCATCGGCCTGACTTTCATAAATCGGCAACAGAGATTCTCGCCGATAGTGCAGTAGCGCCAGCCAGCCCGGCTGTTGCGCCAGGCCCATGGCATCAGCGCGTGCTAGCAGTGCTGCACTGTGATCGACCTCAGTGGCCCGAGCAATAACGGCTGTAAACGTGGCCACCATACAAACAAACAGAGCAAGAACGCGAATCATCGTGGCGGCAACGGGGTTTTCCGGTAAAATGCCCGTCAGTTTAGCCACATAAGAACACCGATTCCATGTATCTCTCACGCTTTCAGCTCACCACCCTCAAAGAAACCCCGGCCGATGCCGAGGTGATCAGTCACCGTTTGATGCTGCGCGCCGGCCTGATCCGCCGCCTCGCCTCGGGCCTGTACAACTGGCTGCCGCTGGGCGTGCGCGTGCTGCGCCGGGTAGAAAAGATCGTGCGCGATGAAATGAACGCCAGCGGCGCGCTGGAAGTGCTGATGCCCGCGGTGCAGCCCGCTGAACTCTGGCAGGAATCGGGGCGCTGGGAGCAGTACGGTCCCGAGCTGCTGCGCTTTGTCGACCGTCACCAGCGTGAATTCTGCCTCGGCCCAACCCACGAAGAAATCATCACTGAACTCGCTCGCCGCGAGCTCACCAGCTACAAACAGCTGCCAGTGAACTATTATCAGATACAGACCAAGTTTCGCGATGAAGTGAGGCCCCGGTTCGGCGTAATGCGCTCGCGTGAATTCATCATGAAAGACGCGTATTCATTTCATATCGACCAGGCCTCCTTGCAGGAAACCTATGATGTGATGTATCAGACCTACAGCAATATTTTTACCCGCCTCGGGCTGAAATTCCGCGCAGTGATGGCCGATTCCGGCTCTATAGGTGGAACCAGCTCGCACGAGTTTCATGTGCTCGCCGACTCCGGTGAAGACGCGATCGTATTTTCCGATGGCAGCGACTACGCTGCTAATATGGAAAAAGCTGAAGCGCTGATCGAAAAAACCACAGCACCGGCTGCGAGTCAGGATATGCAAAGCGTAGCAACACCGAATGCGCACAGCATCGAAGAAGTCTCGACCTTTCTCAAAGTGTCAGCTGCACAATGTGTGAAAACCCTGCTGGTCGAAGGCGCGGAAAAAAATTCCGTGGTCGCATTATTACTGCGCGGTGATCACGAACTCAATGAAATCAAGGCCGGGCACCATCCTGATGTAGCATCGCCGTTCACCTTCGCCAGCGAAGCCGAAGTGAAACGCGTCGCCGATTGCGAACCTGGCTCGATCGGCCCGGTCGGTTTGAAGATTAAAATCATCGCCGATCACGCTGCGCTCGCACTGGCAGACTTTGTCTGCGGCGCGAATGAAACCGGCAAACATCTCACCGGTGTCAACTGGCAGCGCGATTTACCTTTACCCGAAGCCGCTGATTTGCGCAATGTGGTTGCAGGTGACCCCAGCCCCGATGGCAAAGGCACGCTGTCGATCGCACGTGGTATCGAAGTCGGTCATATTTTTCAGCTCGGACAGAAATATTCTTCCGCGATGAAAGCCGACGTGCTGGATGAAAACGGTAAGACCGTGACCATGACCATGGGCTGTTACGGCATCGGTGTCACCCGTATTATCGCTGCCGCGATCGAACAGAATCACGATGACAACGGCATCATCTGGCCAGCCAGCATCGCGCCCTTCGATGTTGCGATCGCACCGATCAATTTTCAGAACTCGGATGAAGTGCGCGACACTGCGATCAAACTGCACGATGAACTCACTGCCAGCGGTCTTGAAGTATTGCTCTATGATCAAAAAGCGCGCCTCGGTGCCATGCTCGCCGATCTGGATTTGATCGGTATTCCCCACCGCATCGTGATTGGTGATCGTGGTCTCGCTGAAGGCCAGGTCGAATACAAGGCACGTGCGGCGGCCGATAGTGAAAACTTTGCACTCGACGATATCGTCACGCACATTAAGCAGCAGTGTATACATTAATACGATTCAGCAGGCTCTTTATATTGTGCGTACTGCTGGCGCTGACGCAACTGGCCCATGCCAACACCACGCAGCCCGACCCACAGCTGCGTCGTTTACTGACCCAGGCCATCAATTCGTCTGACAGTTTTCACGACCGTTTTGACGCCGAGGTATGGCTGGTCGACATGTCGCAACGCCTGAAACCTTTTATCACGAGTGAGAAAAAAAGACTGAACTTGCTTCGCGCGGTTCACCACGAAGCGGTGCGCGCAAAACTGCCACCCGAACTGGTGCTCGCAGTGATTCAAATCGAAAGCCGATTCGACAGATTTGCGATTTCAAAATCAGGTGCCCAGGGACTGATGCAGGTGATGCCCTTCTGGCTAAAAGAAATCGGTCATCCAGAAGATAATTTAATGAACATGCACACTAACCTGCGCATGGGCTGCACCATTCTGAAATATTATATGAGCATGGAAAACAATAATTTGCGCAGCGCACTGGCAAGATACAATGGCAATGTCAATTCCAAAAACTATAGTGATAAAGTACTTGATGCACTGCGTCTGCGTTGGCGCGAACGCTAACAAAGCGTCAATGATTGAGCGCCAGTTTTACCGCCTGAAGAACTTCACCGGTATTTGGGTTTTGCGCAAACAGCACAAGATTCAGATCTTTACGCTTCCAGTTTTCCAGCAGACCCACACTTTGTTTAAAACGGCCCTCACCGTTTGGCTGACTTTGAATAAAAGGGCCGTATAGCTGACGCACGACAAAATCGTGCCTAAGCATTCTGCCCTGGTTTTCCCCTGCATTGACCTGGGAGGAAAGATTGTTCTCGTACACCGCCAGATACATCGCAACCTCTTTCACCGGCGTGTTTTCAATATTGATATCCATGGTGACATTCGCCCGCCTGCCATTTACCAACGCTGATACCGCCAGATCCACCGGTGCTGACTGACTGTCTATTTTTTCAATGTCCTGCCAGAAATCACTACGGCTACGATAATCTTTGCCATCGAGAACTAATTGCGGGGTGTAAAGTGTGCTGCCATCATTGAAACGTTCTATTTCACGCTGACGATTATCGTAACGTAAATCTGAAAAAGGATCTTTCCAGCCAATGTAATCCCAGTAAGTCACATGGAAGGCCAGTGGCACGACCTTATCTGACTCTTTTAGTGTAGAAAGCCATGCATCGGCAGGTGGACAGCTGCTACAACCTTCCGAGGTGTACAGTTCCAGCATGGCGGTACGATGATGGGAACTGCTGGCCTGGTATAGCGCTGGCGCGGCCACGGCCTGCAGGCTAGCGGCTAACAGAATAGAAACGGCAGTGGAACTCAATAGCTTGCTCATAAAAACTCCGTGTGCGGGCAATTCACATGACGAATGAACTGGAGATTGCCAAAGCCTAACAGAGAAATATCACAACTCTGTCACGCCTGCTTCCAGGCAATGATCAAATCCATGACATTGGTGCCGGTGGCACCAGTCTTGAGCAAATCACCGGTCAGCATCAACAGGCCGCCGGCATTCGCGGCAGCAAGCTCTGCTTCTATATCGTAGCCACTCTGCACAATCTGTCTTGCGGTGGAAGCAAACACCACTGCGCCTGCGCAGGTGCTATTACCGTCGATACCATCGCTGCCTGCAGCGAGCACGCCGATGTCATCGGATTCGAGCCCTGCTGATAAAAGAATATTCGAGAGTGCCAGCGCGAATGCCTGATTGCGGCCGCCGATACCGGGACGTTCCGGCAACACCACCGTAGTTTCTGCACCCCAGAGATGAACGCCAACAGGCGCCTCGTTCAGCAGCCAGCGCCCCAGTCGTTCGCCCTGCTGCACTGCATCGCCGTCGATAAATTCATCGTGCAGATAGCAGTCCAGATCCATATGTTTGACTTCGTCTGCTGCCGCCCGCAGCGCCATGGCCTGGGAACCGATGATGTGCGTGCGGACTGTTTTATTGCAACCGGTGTTATCGCTGTGTGATTTTTTATGCACAACAGCATCAGAATACTGCTGCAAGTAGTCATCCTCATCCGGTTCATCATCGCTTGCTATTAACAAACCGGAACCGATCACTGCGGCATCATCAGGGTGCACATCGGATATCAATAACTGTGTACATTCATTCACAGTTAAATAATTGAGCAGACCACCGCCCTTGATTCTTGAAAAGCGTTTGCGCCAGGCGTTGAGCGCACGAATGTTTTTACCACTGGCGAGTAAATACTGATTGATTGTCTGTAGATCATCCAGACTGATCGTATCCTGCAGCACTTCGACCAGACTCGAGCTGCCACCCGAGATCAATACCAGCAGTCTTGCGTCGGCAGGCAGGGTCTGTACAAAACGCAGCAGTGCTGCGCCCGCCTCTAAACTACTTTCATCTGGTATCGGGTGCGAAGATTCGTGAATGGCAATGCGTTGATCTTTACGCAGACTCCGTGGTGCAGTACGTAGCGGACAAATCAGCAAAGCCTGCTGAAAATTTTTCTGCGTATCGACAATACCCTGCAACATAGCTGGTGCAGCCTTGCCGATAGCGATGAAATGAGAAAATGCCTGGTCCTGTGATCGATACCATTGCGCGACCAGATGACGTCCATCGACAGTTTCGATCGCAGTGTGGAACAGATGGGTGAGCAGTTCGCGTGAAGTCAATTCCATTTTTTATCCATCATAGAACATACATACCAAAGACAAACTGAGGCTTTATTTTGAGCCCCCCAATCCATATGTAAAATTAAAAGATAAGACAACAGTCCGCAAATGAACGCAAATACACGCGAATAAAAACAACTATCCACAGAGAACGCAGATAATGCATAGTGTAGTGGGGGGTCACATTTTATTTCACATTTGCGTTAATTAGCGTTCATTAGCGGACTGCCAGGCTTTTCGCTTTTGGATGAAATTTGTGGAGATACATCAGGGCCTGATCACATACCCCGACTGAGATCCTTTTTAATATCTTCGACGTTTTCCAGACCCACCGCAAGACGAATCAGCCCGTCGGAAATACCGGCGTCCTGTCTTTGCTCGGGCGTTAGTCGTCCGTGCGTGGTGGTCGCCGGGTGCGTGATGGTGCTGCGGGTATCACCCAGATTGGCGGTGATGGATACAATGCGCGTGGCATCGATCAGTTTCCAGCCCTCAGCTTTGCCACCTTTGAGTTCGAATGACAACAGACCGCCAAAACCGCTTTGCTGTTTTTTTGCAAGTTCGTGCTGAGGATGCGATTCCAGTCCGGGATAGTATACGCGCGCGACCGCTGGCTGCTGTTCCAGCCAGCGTGCGATGGCGAGCGCATTTTCGCTGTGTGCTTTCATGCGTACGCTCAGCGTTTCCAGCCCTTTCAAAAACACCCAGGCATTGAACGGGCTCATGCTCGGCCCTGCGCTACGCAGAAAACTAAACACGCCTTCACCGACGACCGCTTTCGTGCCGCACACCGCACCCCCCATACAACGCCCCTGACCGTCGATATACTTGGTCGCAGAATGAATCACGATGTCCGCACCCAGCGCAATCGGTTGCTGTAATGCCGGTGTGCAAAAACAGTTGTCGACCGCCAGCAAGCAATCATGCTTGTGCGCAATCTTTGCCAGCGCTGCGATATCCACCAGTTCAGTCAACGGATTCGACGGCGTTTCCAGAAACAGTATTTTTGTTTTGGGTGTGATCGCTTTTTCCCAGGCATCGAGATCGGGCAAATCAACAAAGCTGGTTTCGATACCGAGCTTAGCCATAAAATTATTGAGCAGCACCGTGGTGGTACCAAAAATACTGCGTGATGAAACAATATGATCACCGGTTTTGAGCAAACCGATAAAGGTCGCGGTGATGGCTGACATCCCTGATGCAGTGGCAACACAGCACTCAGCACCTTCCAGTGAAGCCAGCCGTTTTTCGAAGGTTCTTACTGTGGGATTGGTAAAACGCGAATAAATATTGCCGGGCGATTCACCAGAAAATCGCGCCGCAGCATCTGCAGCCGAAGAAAACACATAACTCGAAGTGGGAAAAATCGCTTCGGCGTGCTCGCCTTCGGGCGTACGCGTGTAACCGGCACGCACTGCGCGTGTGTCGAACTCGTAATCATCAAAATCGTTACTATCAGCCATATCACTCAACAATATTTACTTCGGTGCCTGTTTCAACCAGGCGGTAGAGTTCGACAATATCCGCGTTCAGCATACGGATACAACCAATTGATGTTGGTGTGCCGATGTGTTCTTCGTCGTTGGTACCATGAATGTATATGTAACGGCTGTAACTGTCTACATAGCCGCCCTTATTTTTACCCGGTTCCATGCCCTCCAGCCACATGATGCGCGAGGTGATCACATCTTCGGGCAGTTCGACACCATTTTCTTTGCATTCATCCAGCGTGCCCTGTGGTACGCGGCCAATATACACCGTGTTCACCGGCATGGCACCGCCGATCTTGTCTTTGATGCGGTGCAGACCCAGCGGTGTCTGTTCGCTGCCATTGGTATTGCCGACGCCATTACGCGAAGTCGACACCGGGTACACCCGTAATGCTGCGCCGCTGTCATCGCACAGAGTGAGGGCCTGGTCTTTGACACTGACAACAATAGAATTCAAGTTAATGTCCTGTTCATGATCTCGAATGAGTATCGCATATGATACTGAAATGCGCCTGTATCATGGCGCAGCAATATATTTACTCCGCCAGTTCAATCGTGCCAGACACCGTGACTTGCATCCTTTGCTCACCCGCTTCAATGGCGGGCGCAGCTACTGATTTCATCGCCATACTGGAAATCGCATCGCGCTGGTAGAGAACCGGACTACGGCCCGAGGTGGCAATATTGATATCCACCAGTTTATATGACTTGCGTTTGAGCTGATCACTGACCAGCTGCGCACGTTTACCGAAAGCCGTGAGCGCCTCGGCAATCAGCGTATCATCGGTGCTGGCTTTGAGCTCAGGCGAAACCGTAAAGCGCATGCTCTGCAAAGCAAGCCTGGTTTGTAGCTCGCCCAGCAGTTCGCTGGTTTCTGTCATCTCACGGGATTCAAGCCTGATGCTCTGGCGTAGCCGCCAGGATTTGATCAGTTTTTTCTGATATACCGGACTGGTAGTGTACGCACTGGTTTGTAATTTGATCTTCGGGTGTTTTTTCAGCAGCGCCACGGCCCAGAGAATTTTCTTGTTGACGACGTCTGCAAGCTGCGCCGGCCTGGCGCCCTCTTCTTCGGCATAAAGGTTAACGATGATGGTGTCATTGGCGAGCTCGGTCTGTGCACTGGCGCTGAGATGAACACGATTGTACTGAGATTCACTTTCCTGAGACTGCGCAAGTACCGGTATCAACAACAATGCAAACAACAGTTTTTTCATTCATACCTCCTCAGAACCCCGAGCCCGCCCACAGCCTGAATGGGGATAGTATTACTCAGAACTTCATCATAGCTCGACCGTATCTGCAGACTGCTGGACGTGGTTTGCCTTGGCCGCATCATTGCGTGAATGTTCCAGACGCAAAAAATATTCAGCATCGACATCGTTGGTAACGTATTTGCCATCGAAACAGGAACAGTCGAATTCTTTCAGGTTTTTATTGCCCCGTCGTACCGCTTCGATCAGATCTTCAAGATCCTGGTACACCAGCCAGTCTGCACCGATTTCCCTGGCAATTTCATCTACGGTTCGATTGTGAGCAACAAATTCTTCAATCGCTGGCATATCAATACCATATACATTAGGAAAACGCACCGGCGGTGCCGCCGAAGCCATGTAGACCTTGTTCGCGCCTGCTTCGCGCGCCATCTGAATAATCTGCCTTGAAGTCGTGCCGCGTACAATCGAATCATCTACCAGCAATACATTTTTGCCCTTGAATTCGAGATCAATCGCATTCAGTTTCTGGCGTACCGACTTCTTGCGTTCCTGCTGACCGGGCATAATAAAAGTACGACCGATATAACGATTTTTGATAAAGCCTTCGCGATATTTCACATCAAGATGAAACGCCACTTCCAGCGCTGAGGTACGACTGGTATCGGGTATCGGGATCACCACATCGATATCATGATTGGGGTGCTCGCGGAGGATTTTCTTCACCAGCGTCTGGCCCATGCGCAACCGTGCCTTGTAAACCGAAACATGATCGATAATCGAATCAGGCCGGGCAAAATACACGTATTCAAAAATACAGGGCTTGAGCTGAGGATCCTCTGCACACTGCTGACTGTGAAACTGGCAATCGATATCGATGAATACTGCTTCACCAGGCATTAAATCGCGCACCAGCTCAAAACCCTGCGCGTGCAGAGCCACACTTTCCGAGGCGACCATGTATTCGGTTTTGCCGTTCACTTCGCGTTTGCCATACACCACCGGACGAATACCCAGTGGATCACGAAACGCGAGTACACCCTTGCCAACAATCATGGCGATGACCGCATAACCACCGCGACAACGTTTGTGCACCGCGGCGACTGCATCAAAAATATCTTTGGTATCGAACACCGGTTTCGCCACAGCGTGCAATTCGTGCGCGAATACGTTGAGCAACGCTTCGGTATCCGATTCAGTATTTA
>CAYRNH010000021.1:0-18657 GCA_964425515.1 uncultured Thiotrichaceae bacterium
GACAGAAGCATTTAAAGACGATCCCCACATCATAGGTCCCAGATAAATACATCCTGGTTAAGTCCCGGCACAGCGACTCTCTCGCTACGAGAGTGATGACAAATATTGCTATTGCGAGGTCGGATGCTGTCAAAAATAGCGCCTCCGCCACCATTAATCGATGAATCGTCTATAGTTAGACCGGTACTATTACAAAAGAAGACTAAATATGGCATTAATTCTTGTCGTTGATGACTCACCTACCATGATGTCAGCCACATCCAAGATACTAACCACGGCTGGTCACGAAGTGATACAGGCGGGGGGTGGTTACGAAGGTATAGAAAAAGCGGTCAGCGGAAAGCCCGACCTCATTTTAATGGATGTCGTCATGCCGGACATCAATGGCTTTCAGGCGACAAGAAAAATCACCACCAACCCTGATACCAAACACATCCCCGTGATCATACTAACAACAAAGGACCAGGAAACCGATAAAGTCTGGGCACTGCGCCAGGGAGCAACAGACTATATTGTTAAGCCCCCATCAAAACAGGAACTGCTCAGTAAAATTGAGAGTGCTCTCGGAAGCTAAATCATCACCCCGATTCAGCACATAAAGATAAGAAAAGTGCTTTGATGCCATTAACAAAAACCAGAGTTTTTCTCTCTCCCCGAATACCGTTCGTGGAAAGCAAGGCCAGGGGTTGGTCAAGCAACAATCCTTCAGTCACCTTTAATGGCAACCCGATTGGGTTGTAATACGTCCAGGCTTTTATCGTAGGCTTTAGTTTGTATGCGAAAGCCGCCGATAATTGTATGAAAAATATCGGCCTGGCTAAAATGACCCGTTTGCTTGATATCATGAGAAGGGACGCCCTGATACTCAATAAATTTCTTTGAGCGCCAAATTATGAAGGGAACGGTTTTTTGATACTTGGGTGCAAATGCATAAGGCATGCCATGCAGGTACAGCCCCTTCTCACCCAGGGACTCTCCGTGATCAGAGACATAAACCAGCATTGATGGCGTATTACTTAATCCTTTAAGCATAGTAATGGTTTTATGTAAAAAATAGTCAGTGTATACAATGCTGTTATCATACGCGTTAATAAATTCCTGATGCGTACACTTACTAAGCTCCTCGTGCCTGCATACCGGCTTGAATTTTTCAAAACCAGGAGAATATCTTGTGTAATAGCTGGGGCCATGACTCCCATCAGTGTGCAGTACAATAAATATCTTTTGCTTGTCAGAAGACTGAATCCTTTGCTTTAAACCATCTAACAGGTTTTCATCAAGAGCACATGTGCCAGTCTTGCAACCATTTTTCTTTTCGAGCTGCCCTATTGTTTCATACTCATCAACATGCACATCATGTTCTCCCCAGTTATTTGCACGCCAGATAGTGTCAGCACCTAAGCGAGTTAAATAGCTGGGCAGATTTTCATAGTTGCCCACCATGTTCTTACCTGGCGCCAAAATACAGGCAACCGATGCGGTGGTGTATGTTGCGCATGAGTGGGTTACATTAAACGCCAGCACCCCGTCCTTTTCCAGATATGGATTGGTGTCTCTTTTATAACCAAACAAACTGAAATCAAATGCCCTGGCCGACTCGCCAATGACCAATACAACAACCACTTTTTTGTTGTCAGCAAATTTTCCGACAGGAAGCAGGATCGGATGATCCTTGCCTTTGAATTTATTATACGTATAACGAGTAGTATTAATGACGTAAGACCATGGCAGAATTTTCCCACGCACCATGGCTCGGTGCCTGCTTATCCACAACCAGCTTGACGTGTTGGTTAGTACAAAAGTCAAACCCAGCACAAGAACAATACACAGGTTAACGATTACCCTAATTCTGTTTAATTGCACAATTCTGGTTCTGAATATAATAAAACAGGGCAAGACACCCAGAATCAGAATATATAAATACAAACCACTGGAAACGAGTAACTGAGACGCCTCATGTACCCTGGTATTAAATATGTTGCCTATCATTGTCAGATCAAGGACAGTCTGATATTCGCTCATATAATACAGTGCAGCTGAATTTATCACTGCTGTAATTATTAAAAATGCTTTCGACAGTGAAGGAGCAATCAGCGCAAGCAGAGAAATAATTAATACATTTAAAATAAATATCAGGGTTGATATGGATGCGACAATTGTAAATCCGCTCACTGACAATACGTCGAGATTCGTATTCAGGTAGTAATACAGTGAAACATTAAACAGAAATGTATTGAAAACTGAAAACAGCAGAACAAAACGACTGGCAGATAACTCCCAATCTCTATTCAGAAATACTATGTCTTTCATGAATAGGCCAGGGTCCAGCGATAATTGAATACAGCGGCTATCAAATTCGCGATAACAAAGACGCCTATAATTGTCGACAGCCAGTAAATCGCAATAAATTGCTCTCTGATTGAAAACGCATAGAGAAACAGCAATATTGTAATGATATGGAACTGGGCGTACTTTACATTGTTCATCCACCGCCACCAGGCGGTGTATCTATTAGAGATATATACGCCACTCATTCCGGATATCCCGCCCAGCACAGCGCCTGTCAGCACATCTGCTGGCCAATGGGCACCAACGGCAATTCGTGAAACAGCGACCACTGAAGCAACCAGTGCCAGTAGCATTGTCCATAAGACCGGATGTTTAGCATTCTTTTCAAATACCGAGATTTTAAGCAATATCGTGATAGCGGCGAAAATTGTCAGTGTGTGGCCTGATGGCAAGCTTGTGTAACCCTTCAGGGCGCTCCCAACAATCTTGAAGTGACTATTATCGATGATGGCTGCAGGCCGGGGGATTTTGAACAATAACTTGTCACCGTGAGTCAATAATAGAGCCACCGGTATTGAGCCGATCAGTGAAGACCAGATACGTGTATCACTCAAAATTGCCAGGGAAAGCATCGGAAGAAGTACAGCAACATCCCCCAGCATCGTTACATTCAGCCAGAATTCCGGATTGACGCACAAAATTTTATTGATTTCTAAAAATAAACCGGTTTGACTGGTTGTGTAGTATTCCGCATTCCTGCCATATAAGCCAATCAGGATGAAGAAAGCCGTTAGATTTAGTAATAATAAATATCGTAATTTCGAAATAGACAATATCGAGAATATTTTTTTCTGCATAAAATTATATTGAACGAATACTGGACCCGCAGGGGGCAAAAAGGACGGCAAAAGGGCGACAAAAAATGAATATTAGCTTAAATTTCGGCGAAGAAATTAATTATTACCCGCCGTTCGTCTAAATAATCTGTGTCAGAGAGTAATTGTTCCCAATGTAGACGGACTCTAAACTGGAATGCATGCACTCTGACCCGGGGATTTTTATCATAATTGTTGTTTTTCAGATACCATCAAGACACTGTATTCTCGCCCCAGACAGAAGCATTCGAGGGTAACGTCCCTTCGCGGAAACAACGTGTCAGTGGGGCAGCATAGGCACAGCCGTCATTAATTGATTTGCAGGATTTTTAAGCTTCGAACCATAGGGTATCAATATTCTGTTTCATCCCGAATTCTCTGCACGATGAGATCAAAGAACCTTTATGAGTCAACCAGAAGATGCTTATTACGAACAAACACCTCTAATGGTGCATTTACCTGTTTATGCACCAAAATATCGCGGGATGAGAAAAAATGATGACAGTGAGATCAACATAATCCCTCTGTCATCTTTGTGCATGACTTATTCATGCTCGGAAACCGGTCGAGCTGATTAGCGAAGGCCTGGCGATTAGACTGATTGAGCGCAGTCGGTCCTCCGGTACCCATGCCACTGGTACGCAGCGTTTCCATAAAGTCATGCATACTCAATCTGGACCTGTGATATCGGGTGTGCACATCTCAGGCGCGGGTTCAGCGCATGACGACCCTTATCGATGACCTCAAATACCAGTGGAATATCGGCAGTGAAGACAAGATCGCCAGGAACCATCTTTGTCACAATTTCGTTATCGGCACATCAAATCCCCATAAGACCTGGATCGAATTAATATAACCTGAACATGGAGTGGAAATGCACTGGTTGGCAACCAGCGTCACGTGTGCCCCGCGCGCTCGGCAACACGGAAAATATTCTCTTTTATCACAACCGGACAAGCGTCCGCATCAACCCAGATTTTCATCTGGTTATCTTGCTAGATACTAGTGATCAAGGAATGTTTAAAAAATAGCCACTTTCTCACCATTAATTAGCACGTCAATACATACTATAAGAAGTAGACAATATTCTATTTACTCTCTTGATCTACATCATGTTTTTAGTTTATCGGTAATCTCAATTCTCACACAGTTAATATATACTTCCTGCTGATTTAAGCACGGCCCTCCCGCGCAGTTTGCATTGTCCACGCTGTATACATCCAAACAATTCAGCCAAACGACAGACCCCGAAAGGCCGTTAATAGAAGCAAGAATTAATTGCCTACCATCGCGCAAATATATTCTACCCATCCAGAGGAGCACTCTTTATGTCAACAGCAAGATTAGCAAGACATCTATCCATCATAATTGCTATGTTATGCAGCGGCTCAGTAATGGCGACAACTACGAATACCGAGAAGCCGACCGCCCCCAGCGGGAAGTCGATCGTCCTCAACGGAAATGATAACGGCGCAATTCCCTGCAAGTCCTGTCATGGCGCTGACGGTGAAGGTAATGCGGAGCAGGGTTATCCGATGCTTGCCGGTTTGAATGCACATTACATAGCAAAACAATTAAACGACTTCAAACACGGCATACGCCAAAACCCCATCATGAATACAATCGCCGGTGATCTCAGCGACCAGGGGATAAAGAATGTCGCGGCTTACTTTTCAAGCTTGAAACCAAGTCTGGAAAACGCCGACCCTTCAACTTATGAGATAGGTGAGAATTTGGCGAAGCAAGGTGATAAGGCTCACAGCATCCCGGCCTGTTTTTCGTGCCATGGTCAAGGGGCGCACGGCTCGGGAGAGATGTTCCCAGCGATTGCTGGCCAGCATGCAAGCTACATCGCAACACAGCTGAGAAACTTCAAGGGCGGAAATCGTAGAAATGACCCGAACAGCATGATGGGCAATGTCGCCAGGCATCTTACAGACGGTCAGATTGAAGCCGTTTCAGTCTACATTTCCTCTTTGAACCCTGCGCATTAATGACTGAAACTATTGGCTTTTGCCACTGCAGAGGCACAACTTTGTAACATTGTGCCGCCTGGCTTGTGGCAAAAAAGACGAAAAAGGTGACGGAGGGATTGAAAAATAATCTCTCCGTCACCTTTTTTTATGAAGTACCGGGCTCGATGTATTTCTTCCTGACTTTTGAGTATTATTCTTTAATGTACGCGGCCAACTGGTAACATAGCCGGTTATCAGGCACTTATACACCTATAAGGATGGATGTCATCGAAAATTCGCCTCAATCCGAGTTTGACGTATTTAAAGAACGTTATTTGCTGACACAGGCATTATTGCAGGTGACTACCAGCATGGGGCGCGCTTCAAATCCCGAAGCGGTTCTTCGTTCCATATGTGATGCGCTGGTCTCCTCAAGTGACCATTTACAGGTTGCATGGATGTTGCTCGGTGACCTGAATGCAGATGAACTGGTTCCCGATTATACGGCGGGCAATAAGGCTTTCAGTGTCTATGAAAACAGTCCTATTCAGCGTGATAAACCACTTCCCTGCTGCCCTGTGTTTGGTGCCATTGATAGCTGGTCTGTGACCACCTGTAATGTTGATAATACGCAGAACGGCAATTGCTGTCTGTGCACGTCTTCAATCGCGACCTTACCCGTAGGTAAAAAAGATTCTGATTCCAATGGTATCGTGACCCTGTGTTCAGATATGCCATCATATTTTGAAACAGTTGGCACCGAGTTTTTTACTGCGTTTATGCAACTGGCTAATTCCTCGCTTGAACAGTTTGCATTGTTTACCGAACTATCTCATTTAGCGTCCCATGATCTGTTAACCGGTTTGCTAAATCGTCGTGGTATCGAAGAAGCAATGGATAAAGAGCTGGCGAGGTGCAAGCGCCATGATCAGAAATGTTCAATCATCCTGTTTGATGCTGATCGTTTCAAGCTGATTAATGATCGCCTGGGGCATAAGGAAGGCGACCTGGTGTTGAAAAGCATCGCCGAGATTGCCTCCATGGCGTTACGAGAAGAAGATCGTGTTGGTCGTTGGGGAGGAGAGGAATTTATTTGCCTGTTACCTGGTTCAGGTCATGAAGATGCGATGCAAATCGCGGAACGGATGCGTGTCAGTATCAAGAATAGTCCAGTTCACACTTCATCAGGTGAAGTTCTTGTTACTGCCAGCTTTGGTATAGCAACTTATCCTGAAGATGGGGACAAGCTTGCGAAAATTATTGCCAGCGCAGACACCGCACTTTACCAGTCAAAACGACTCGGTAGAGACCGTTGTATTAGTGCGCAGAACATCAAGCTGGATGTCCATGGAATCTGCAACACCCTTGACCAGGCATTGCTTGAACACAGGATTGTGCCCGCCTATCAACCCATAGTGAACCTGCAGACAGGAGAAGTCGTCGCAGAGGAAACGCTGGCTCGTCTGCTATCCCCTGATGGCGAGGTTATGCCCGCAGCAGACTTTATCGGTGCCGCACATCAGTTGCAATTATTACACCGAATTGATGCCACTATCATATTGCAGGCATTCTCACACTGCGTAACCGGACTGAGTACAGGTGCTAACAGACTGTCGCACTTCGTGAATGTTTCAGCAGACCTTCTCAGGCATAGTGATCTGGTAAGTGAACTTTTAGAAAAAGCGCTGGAAAGCTGTTCCGAATGTGCCGACCTGATAGGCGAGACCAAGCCCATGGTGATCGAAATTACGGAACGCGAGCTGTTTGACGATATTGAAGTGGCTAAAGAATTGTTAAAGCCGTTTACTGATTTTGGTTTGCGCCTGGCGCTGGATGATTTTGGCAGTGGATATTCATCGTACCAGTACCTGGCCGATCTACCTGTCAGCTTCATCAAGATCGATGGCGAACTGGTGAAACGCGTTCGCGAACCCAAGGTGCGTGCAATTATCCAGGGAATCCAGGATACAGCCAGTGCGCTTGAAATAATCACCGTGGCCGAGTTTGTTGAAGATATCGAGACCGATATGATTCTGAAGGAAATAGGTATCGATTGGGGCCAGGGCTATCTGTACGGTAAACCTCAGGTTCACTAAGGAATGATGTTAAAAAAGTCGCAGCAAAAATAATCCCTCCGTCACCTTTAATCTACAAATATCCTGAAGCAGCAACCAGTATAACGATGTTGAAAAAAAGCCGGGACTTTCGTCCCGGCTTTTTTCAGTACAGGGACAGGTCAACAACCCTGCCCATGCGGAAGCTTACTCAGAATCGTTATTGAGATAACCAATATTATAAACCGCAAGATCTCTGGCGATTTTAATATTCCCGGTATAACCCGCACCCTGTATTTCAGGAATCACTTCGTCATACATGTGTTGCAGCGTATTCGGAGAAAGATGCGTAAGCAACAGGTTGGTTACACCAGCTGCCTGTGTATCCGCGCCGATGGTAGCAGGCAGTGGATGCAATTTCTGGAAGAAAGGATTCGCAGGATGATCCGGGGTAATCGGGCAATCGAAGGCCAGAAGATCAACCGGGTCATAGCTGCCATCGACGCCTGTTCTGGCCAGCAGGGTAACGTCGCCATGTAGACCATTGGTATCACCGGTCCAGATAAAACTCTGGCCCTTGTAATCCACACGGTAAGCCATGTCGGGTACCGGGCCATGCTGGGTACCAATGGCACGAACAGTGAAACCATCGCTATCCTGAATCACTGTTTGTATCTGGTCTACCGTTGGGTTCCAGAAGGTTGGATCCAGGTTCGCAGCTGTCACGTGAAAAAATGACTTAGGTGATGTCGCGGTATAGGGTGCGACAACGGTGATCGCTGGTGCAAATGCGAACAGGTAACGATCGGCGCCGGTGTCGTAATCGAACATATCGTGAATAAACGATGTCGTCGACGGATAGGCGGTAATCGGGTTGCCACTTGACCCCGGAACAGGCGGCAAGTACAGGCCCTGTGCTGCAAAATGTGCCTGGGCAAAAGCACTCGTCGAGGCAGAGTAACTCCAGTCCCCTGGCCCAAAGAACTGTATCGGATCAGAGTAAGGACGTGTCACGCTCGTGCCGTTATTCTCGTTGTAGCGATTGATATCAAAATAGGTCGTCTTAACGATGGCAGGAACATCACTCTGATGGTCTATGTGCATATGGGTCAGCAAGAAATACTTCATCTGCCAGATGTTGGCACCCGACATCGACAGACTCTTGAAAACACCACCACCCGCGTCGATCATGGCGCGAGGCTGTCCATCAACAAAGACCAGATAACCGGAAGATGCCCGACCGCCTGTATTAGCGGCTACCGGGGCGCCTGAACCAAGCACCATCACCGATAAACCAGTGGGTGAAACCTTGTTTACTGGTAACCAAATATGAGCAAAACCCGGTGTCGCCACAAAACATAAAAGCATGGCTAAATAATACTTAATAGAACGATACATAATTGACTCCGTTTAGATAGCAAGCTTCCTTTTCCGTTTAGAAAATCAGATTCCATCTTCCATTTGGAAAATCAGTCCCCGTTTTCCATTGAGAAAATTAAGCTCCGTATTTATCTACAATTAAAAGATGAAAAGCTAAAAGCGCCCTCCCCTCTTATAATTTCAGCTACATGCCAAAATTAAACAGGGCCCAAAAGAATCCGGGATAGCACATGGGTTACAACAAGAAAACACCTCACCCACTACTGCCATAAGAGACTATACTAAGACGGGTGTATAAAAAAAATATTCCCAATACATTTGAAAAAGCGTGTTGTTTAACAGGATGAAGAATGAATCAACACGTTATGCTCGAAACTTAATGATCCCAGAAAATTTCAATCGAAAAACAGGAATATAAAAACAGAGCAGCCGAGACATTATCAGTTTCTATTAATATTATAAAAAACTGTTATCTGGTTCGGTATTTGATTGAAGCGCAGGATTAGAAAATAGTCGTGGCCCAGAGTAGCCATTCCGGCATGTGACTACCACTGAACTCCGTCCAAATCATATAAATCAGCAACGCGGTCATTGCTGCAAATATGGTGGCGCCCGTTCTGTTACTGCCAGGGCCACTGGATGATGATTCTTTCACGCGTTAACCTATTTTGAATATTGTCTGATCGTCCCGTGTTGACAACCGCTACCGTCCTGCCAGGAAAAGACTTGCTGATGATTGACAATGATTTGCCGATTTATATCCCGGCGGAAAGAATAAAAAAGGGACGTAGTAAATAAAAAATAACCGCTACGTCCCCTTTAATTTGTGTCATGTGTGTCCCGGTTCTCTCGGCAGCATGGAAAAGAATATCTGTTATAACAATCGGGCAAGCGTCCGCATCGACCCAGGTATTCAGAGGGATTGTGTTAATCCTTCCGTCGCCTTATTCCCATCAGTAGCTATAGGATGTGGACAGAAACACTGTCAATGAATTTGCCATCACATCCTGAATGTTGGTGATGCTGGAGATCACCTGTGCCTTGCCGTTGCCGGCACTGTAACTGAAGCCTCCGGTAATCGACGAATTGCGGGTGAAATGGCTGAGACTCAGACTTAGCCCGTAATAATTGACGTTCTCCGGTTGGTCGACGCCGCTATTGCTCAGCCTGGGTGTATTGGCGTTATTGGTATACAGTCCGCCGCGCAGGGCCCAGCGATCGGTGTAATAGTATTCAAGACCAGCGCTGGCGTTCCAGGTGGACACCTTGGTGCGCGCGTAGTTGTCCAGGTGTGAACTGGCTACCCCGTTGGTCTGTTGGTAATAGACGAAATCAGCCGAATAGAGCAGTCGGTCGGAGGGAAAGTAGGCGACCCCCAAAGATAGCGTCAGCGGGTAGGAACGTTTGGTACTGGAGTTCGTCGGAGAGGCATTGTAACTGCTTGCACATGGTGTCGACGTCGAAGTCGACAGGCAGTTGTTTTGTACCTTGACGCTCTCTGACATCACAGAGGTCTGGCGCAACGACACGCCGATGGACAGCTTGTCGATCGGACTCCAGATCAATCCCAGGATGGGTTCCACACCCAGCTCGTTTGTTTGCAGGTAGCTATTCTGCCAATAGTCGCCATCGCTCTGGCTGAACTGCTGATTGACGATCTGCTCTGAGTTGCGAATGTGTAGATAGAGCGTCATCCCCACCGCCAGGTGGTCGTTAATGGACTGGGCGTAGGAGGGACCGAATTTGTATGTACTATCCTGATTGTTAAGATTAAGTACCAGCTTGCTGACGTTGGCACTGATATTATCGACCACCTGATCCTGATTCTCCTGGATCGAATCGGTTACCGCATAGGAAATACCGATAACACCATTGCCAAGTGGCTCTGTCACACCGAAGAAATTCGGCAGCAGCGCCGAAGACTTGCGCGTCCAGTTATCTCCGCCGAATACATTTTTGTAGACGGTCTTGGTACTGTGATAGGCGTTGACGCTCGCCGACAGGTTGCGTTTGCCGGAATAGACGATACCCGCCGGGTTGTAGTACATGCCGGACGGATCGTCCGACACTGCCGTGTAGGCGCCGCCCATGCCGGTGGCACGGTCGCCGATCAGGACGTTCATGTAGTGATAGTCGTCGGCCGCCGCAATAACGGAAAATGTCATCAGTACAGCAAACGCGGCGCCTCTCTCAAGGCACATCAATCTTCCGTTTATTCCCTTCATATAAATTCTCTTCTATTTTTTGCCATTCACATATGATTCAAATCTCGCCGCCAGGCGCGGATGTGTCACGCCGGCCATCCCCTGTTGAACAATAAACTGCTTGAGGCGGGCAATACGCTGATCGAAAGGCGGGTGCGTATGATTGATGATTTGGGTCGATTCCCCTTTCGCCTGTTTAACACGTGCCAGGTAACGTTCCAGTGCAGTCGGGTCGTACCCGGCCTCGGCCAGCAGCTGGGTACCGACGCGATCCGCGTCGAATTCATCCTGTTTGCTCAGGCCTTCGCGGAATAGAATGTTCATTGCCTTGTCCACGGCCTGGGAAAAAGCGATGCGTGCCGGGTCGCCTGCGCCGCCGAAGAAATGGGCGAAGCCGGCTTCGGGTGACTGGGTGGTTCCATGAATATTCAGTTCGCGCACGATCTGCTTAAGTGTTACATGAGCGATTTCGTGCGCCAGCACCCCTGCCAGTTCGGACTCATCACGCATCAATTTCAACGCGCCGCGAGTGACGAAGACATAACCTCCGGGTGCCGAATAGGCATTGACGTCGTCGGTATCGATAATCGCAAAATGAAAATGCAGTTCCGGCCGCGAACTGAATGCTGCCAGGCCGTCACCGACAAGATTGACGTAACGCTCCAGTTTGGCGTTATTGTCCGGTGTGTAGCGGCTTAGAATACGTGCCGCGACCTGGCGGCCGAACAGGATCTCCGCGCGAACATCTGCCGAGGCCGATGCCGGCGTAACCATTTTGGATGCTGCGCGTTCCCGAAACGCCGCCTGACTGGCGCCTGCACCGCCCGCTACGACGAGCATGACGATAGCCACCACCCAGGCCAGCGGTTTCACCCCCGGATATCCATGGCATCTCATTGCTGCAGCCCCCGTTCAATGAACCTGAGGGCCTCGGCGTCACTGATTTTGAGCGCTTCCATCCGATCGACGGCACTGAAATTGAACCCCTTTTCCTCTCCAACGCGGCGCCTGTCATCGGCACTCAGGCCGCGGGCCGCGCCGGCGGTGGTGACATTGGAGGCGCGGGTTCGTGCCCGGTGTTCCAGTGCACTCTCATTGCCGGTAAATACGCTGATCTTGTTCATCGGCGGCTGGTCGCCCAGCAGCAATTTCGGCATCCACCCCTGTTTGCCGGAGTATGCGACCTGGTACCACGCCCCCTGACTCTGCAACATTTGCAGCTGATCACCGCGTTGTACGGCGATCACCCTGGCTGCGCTAAACGATGGTTGTGCCAGCAGGTTGCCCCTGAGACTCTGGACATACAGCGATTGTGCCGCGCTGGCGTTGGCCACCACTGCGCACAACAGTATTGCTCCGAGAAAGTGTTGCATTTTCGTCCCTCCGTTAGCAGCCGGTGCCTACTTCGATGTCAACGTAAACACGCCATCCCAGTCCGGTGGCGGCGGCTGCTTCATGTATTCGACGCAACGCGACCTGAATATCCGGGCAAGCGGCAGCTCCCCCAATGATTCGTAAGCGTCGTGCGCCTTCTCCCAATCCTGATGCAGATAACACTCGAACGCATCAGTAATCGATTGCGCCAAAATACGCGCCTGCGCCAGTGTTTCGGCATCGTCGCCGGGCAGTGCCAGCGGCCAATATATCCGCACCGGTTTATGGCGCCCCTTGACCTGTACCAGATCCACCAACGCACAGGGTATCTCAGCCATAATTTCCTGATGCGTGAACTCAGAAATAATCACTGGACAACCGTAGTGCTTGGTCAGGCCCTCCAACCTTGATGAAAGATTTACGTTATCACCAATGACAGTATAGTCCAGCATTCGCACCGAACCGATGTTGCCCAACACCACATCGCCGGTATTGATGCCAACCCCGATATCAATGGCCGGGTATCCCTTTTCGCTTAACTGCTGGTTAACCACCGCCAGCTGCCGGTGCATATGCAACGCCGTCGCTACCGCACGCGCGGCATGGTCGGCCGCCGGTATCGGGGCCCCCCAGAAGGCCATGATCGCGTCACCGATGTACTTGTCCAGGGTTCCCTGGTGCTCGAAGATGATTTCGGTCATCACGGAAAAATGGGTATTCAGCAGATCCACCACCTGCTCGGCGCTGAGCTGCTCGGAGATGGATGTGAAGGCGCGCACATCGGAAAACAGGATTGAGACATGGACCTGCAGGCCGACCTCGGCCTGCAGTTGATTCTGGTAATTATCCAGCACCTCGGACAACATCGCCGGCGAAACATATTGTGACAGCATGGAGCGCACACGCCGCCGATCACGCCCTTCAGTAAAGGCCAGGTAGGCGAACGCTTCCAGGATGGCGACGACTATTGCCACCTGGGGCGCCACCATGGGATAGACGTAGTTGAGCGAGAATTGCCAGTAGCACCAGCCCGCATAAGCCCCCGCGAGCAACAACGGCACGGTGATCTGATAGATCAGGCGATTGAAGCCGAGGATCGTCATCAGGGTAGCGGCAGCGAACAACCACACCACCAGCCACTTTATCCAGCCGGGGATTGGCCGCAAAAAGTTGTTGGAGAGAATATTGCTGGTCACAGAGGCATGGATCAGCACACCGGGGGTGTTATTGGCTACCGCAGTCGCCTTGACATCCGCCAGGCCAACAGCGCTGGCGCCGACAAACACGATCTTATCTTTAAACGTGTCGGGGGGTATCAGCATGTGTTGCACGTCACCCGCTCTCAACGCTTCAATGGAAGCGAAGATGCCGCTGATGGAATAGGGCCGCGCGTCACCGACCATGTTGATCAGATACTTGCCGCTGTGGTCGAGGGGAATCGACTTCTCTCCCAGATGCAAGGTATCACGCTGTTGAGTCACCGCCTGCGGTCGCAACAGATCAAGCAGTGGCGCCACCGCAAGCGACGGATAGACAGCACCGCGATAGGTGCTGAACAGACGCACACGGCGGTAAATACCGTCCGGGTCGGCATCGATACCGACAACACCGATGCCCTTGCTCGCCTGGTAGAGGCCGTCGAAAGGCAGGGAATAGTTATTGTTGCCGATCACCGGAAAACCGTGGGCATGTTTTATCGCAAGACGGTCGCGCACCAGCGCCGGCATCGGTGCCGACAACATGCTGCGGTTATTGTCGGTCGCATTTTCGCGCACGATCTGCATTGCGTGGTAGGTAATGCCACTGTCGCGGGTCGCCTGCGCCAGGCGCTGATCATCGGAATTCGTTTCCTTAGCTTTGGCCGGCCGCTCCTTTTCGGTCTCGGTGAACAGGATGTCGAACACCACCGCGCGCGCGCCGCCCATCGCCAGATAGTCGATCAGGTCGGCGTAGACCGAACGTGGCCACGGGTAGCGACCCACCAGTGGATCCATCGCCTGCAGCGAGGGCTCGTCGATCAGCACCACCGCTACCTGGGGATCGAGCTGTGCATGATCTCGGAAGACATGCATGCGATGGTCGAAGTCGGCCCAATCCAGGCGGGTGAACAGGCCCATCGCGGAGAACAGCCACACGATCACCACCGTTACCAGCGACAGGACGAGCGTCCAGTATTGTTTGCGGCGACTCAGTAACATAGGGCGGCGACTGTGGTAAGACTCATGGGCAGCATCTTCTTATTGTGGTGACACATTAACCTTTGCACCCTAATCATAGGGGGCGGACCACGTTTTCGTGGTGTTTTCACCTAACAATTCAACAACTATCAATGATGAATAGTTTTGCCGGGAAAGCCTCGCCTCATACTTTCCAGTTCACCAGTCTGCATAATCCTTACTGGGACAGAGTGGGTCAGTCTCAATTGATATCGTAGACGCAGCTTACTTTGCACCATTCTTAAATAGCGAAGCGCCATCTTGAGTCAAGCCTCTGTCTTGCTCAAGGCAAGGTTAGAGCGTTTTTGATCTTGAATTCCCCTTACACCTCGCCGAGCGCAGGACGGGCTGCGTTGCAGCAATGAAAAATGAACAGTGAAAAGTTAAAAGTGAAAAATGGGTGACACATCTAAAACAAAGTCACTGGATCCGGCCTACGCCGGGATGGCGAGCTTAAAAGCAGAGATCGTTATTTCAGGCTCCTGCCTTCCGCCCTCCGGGCCAGCTATAAAACAGCGGTTCAAATCGCTCCCGGCGATTTAGTCGCAAAAAACGGCTCGGGATGACAAGCCTCAGATCTGCTTAAACTGCTTAGCCAGTTTAAGTCCCTGCCCCTGATAGTTCGACTTGATGTCCTGGCCGTAGAGATGTTCCGGCCGTGCGGCCATGCGCTCATAGCGCAACCATCCGACCGTCTGACCATGCTCCAGCAAAAACGGGACTTCGTGCGAACGCACTTCCAGCACGCCCCGGCTGCTGCCGGCTTTATTGATTGCGCCGTTCCAGCCGAAGCCGGGGTCGAAGAAACCGGCATAGTGCACCCGGAATTCTCCGGCACGGGTATCGTAGGGCAACATTTCGGCGGCGTATTCCGGTGGTACTGCAATCGCTTCCTTGGTCATCAGGATATAAAACTCATCCGGATCCAGTATCAACGAAGTCGACTTGTGAAAATGGATGGGCTCCCAGAAATCCAGCGGATCATAATCTCGCCGTTCCAGATCGATGCGTCTGACATGTTTTTTCGCGCGGTAGCCGATGATGTCGCCTGCTATACCAGAGCCTTTTAAATCCACGGTAAATGGCAGCATGCCGGTTTTGATCGATTTCGCGTTTTGTTCGTGATCACTGGAATCAACGATCTGGCCTTCATCGAGCAGTTTTTTCCAGTCCGCACTGGTGATCGGTTTGGCTTCCTCGCCGCGGGTGCGGCGAAATCTTAACTGGTTCAGGCGGGTTCCTGTCTTAACGACCACGCTGAAACTGCGCGGCGCAATTTCTATATATAAGTCGCCCTTATAACCTTCGCCAACCTGATCAAAACTGGTGGCGCCATCGGCAATCAGGCGCGTCAGAATATCCAGCCTGCCGGTCGAACTCTTCGGGTTAGCAAAGGCGGCGACTTCGCTTTTTAAACTGATCGCTTCCAGCAGCGGGATCACATAGACCCGCCCTTTTTCCAGCACCGCGCCATTGCGGATATCAATTTTAAAATCGGCATACTGTTCATCGAGCAGTTTGAGTTTTTCCAGCACCTTCATGCCTTTGCCGGGAAGAAAACTGGTATCAATGGGATAAGCAAAGTCACCCAGGCGCAGGTCGATGCTGGCGGGCTGTACCTGGTCAGCATCAAACGGCATCAGCCGGGTCGTGATCTCGCCCTTGCTGATCATCTCGTGAATCTTCTGACTGGGAAGTATTCCGGTGTAATCGCTGCCACGCGCTGAAGCCGCCAGTCTGGAACTGGCTACGGTCTCGGATTTGGCTATGGCTTCACTCATGGGTTTTCTCTTCACTATTCAATGATCTGGGGACAAAGTCCTTTTCACTTCATGCCACGCACTGGCAGGATAGCCTGTCTGCCACCCCTCGTATGCAGATGGTAGAGGGTGACAAGGCTGGTGTCTAGCAGCCCTTCTCACCCTGATTTAGTAAAAGAGGTGGCGGAGGGAATTATCAATGACCTCTGTCTTCTTGTTTCAGGATTTGATCGTCAGGACAACCATTCGCGTGCACGCTTCGTGATCGCGGCAACAGCAGGATGCGATATTCGCCGTTCTACCGAGATCGCAAAAAACTGTTCTCGCACTTCGTCAATCGTGCCAATTTTTTTCACCTTGATCTGGCGCGCCACTTCATCGGCTATCGCCGTTGGCACGATAAACACACCAACGCCCTCCTGGCCAAAGGTATTCATCAACGCACTATCGTCAAACTCGCCGACGATGCGCGGATAAATACGCATGCGATCAAACCAGCCCATCAGGCGTGAACGGATCATGTAGTTATCACTGGGCACCAGCATGGGCGCTCCATTCAGGCATTCGGGAAACTTCGATTTCAGCGACTTTGCCAGTGCTGGCACCGCCATGAAACAGATACCGCAGTCACCCAGACTATGACTGTAGCCGCTGACGTTAATCGTCTCGGGTATCGGCGTATCGGCAATGACCATATCGATACGGTGCAATGCCAGTTCCGCCAGCAGGTTCTCCATGTTGTTCTCACGACAAATCAGGCGCACCTGCTCGGGCAGTTCAAGTACCGGCTCCAGCAGTCGATGCACAATGGACTTGGGCACCACGTCTGCAATCCCGACCTTGAACACCAGCGGACGATCGACGGTTTGCTGGCGCAGGGATTCTTCCAGTTCGTTACCCAGTGAAAAGATTTCGTCTGCATAACCCAGCACCATGCGACCGGCGTCGGTGAGTTCGAGCTTGCGCCCCACCTTGTTAAACAGCACCTTGCCGACCTGGTCTTCCAGCATCGACAACTGCCCGCTGATGGTCTGGGGCGTGAGGTGCAGAAACTCACTGGCCCGAGTGACGCCGCCCTGCTTCGCCACGATCCAGAAATAGTGCAAGTGCTTGTAGTTGATCATGATTCCTAATACTTCGTATTTTTCGAAATATTAACATGTAAATTTCGACTTTTTAATACTCCTTGATGCCCCTATCGTAAACATCGTGATCAACCAATGTGGAGTCAAACATGCACATCGACATACAGGCCCGGGGTTTCCACCTCACGCCGCCCATCCTCGGGATGGTTCAGCAACGCATTGTCAGCGTGCTGCGCGCTCGCCACGAAGGCATCAAGCGCATCGTGGTTCGGCTGGGGGATATCAACGGGCCACGCGGTGGTGAGGACAAATCCTGCCGCATACAAATCAGCATGCCGGGCAATAAAGATATCTTCGTCGAAGATGTTGAGTCCGACCTGTACACCGCCATTTTTCGCGCCGCGGAACGCGCGAACCGTGCGCTCACACGCAGGATTTCCAGGCTCCGGCAGCACGGCATACGTGGCTTCATACGCAAGGCGCGTGCACGTAAGCGACTGCCAGAACAGGAAGTCGCAGGAGAACTGCCATGAGCAGCAGATTGAACAAGCGACCCGCCACAACAGGCACATTGGTCATAGCCACCAGGCCGTCAGCAGACAAGCTGCACAAGACGAAGCTGATGCTCCTGGCGCTGGCCATCGCAACTGTACTGGCAATCGCGTCAGGCCTGGCGCAATTCTAATTGTCCGGCCTGCGCATGACACACATTTAAATAAACGGGTGAGACGATCATGAATATGAACATAATGAATACATCAACGATAAGTCGATCGCGTTCGATCGAAACCAACAAGGTATTACGCAATACCTACAGCCTGCTGGCGATGACCTTGCTGTTCAGTGCCGTCACTGCCGGTGCATCGATGGCGTTGAACTTGCCACATCCCGGTCTGATACTGACCCTGGTGGGCTACTTTGGCCTGTTGTTTGCCACAACACGCTTTCGTAACAGTGCCCTTGGCCTGGTCTTTGTATTCGCGCTGACCGGTTTCATGGGATACACGCTGGGGCCGGTGCTGAACAGTTACATGGGTCTTGCGAACGGCGGCCAGATCGTGATGACTGCAATGGGGGGTACCGGTGCGATCTTCCTCGGCCTGTCAGGCTATGCACTTGTCAGCCGCAGGAACTTCAGCTTCATGGGCGGATTCCTCGCAGTTGGCATTCTGGTCGCGTTCCTGGCAGGACTGGGTAGTATTGTCTTCGAAATGCCGACACTGTCGCTCGTGGTATCATCAATGTTTGTACTGCTGATGGCCGGCCTGATCCTGTATGAGACAAGCAACATCATTCATGGTGGTGAGACCAACTACATCATGGCCACCGTGACTCTGTATGTATCGATCTTCAACCTGTTCACCAGCTTGCTGCATTTGCTGGGTGTGTTCAACAGTGACGAATAACACCCTGCAAGACTCCTGAGATTGCAGAGTGTATTGCGGGCCGAAAGGCCCGCTTTTTT
>CAYRNH010000022.1:0-18033 GCA_964425515.1 uncultured Thiotrichaceae bacterium
TGCGGGTAAGTATTCAGGAAATTTATACGTTGCCTGCTATACGGCGCTTCTATCGTATATTTTTTGCCCTGATATTTGAATGATAATTTGCGATCACTTTCTTTATCCGTAACCACCATATCTCGATTTAAAACCATATCAAGTTTTTTATGTGTCCCGGGGTACTCGCCATCATAGGTATACACTCTGCCGAGTTTCTGATTAACGCCATCAAATCGCACAGCATAATAACGTAGCTTGTCAAAAGTAAAATACGGTACCGCATACATCTGCTGATCTGAGGGCACCAGTAGATAGACATGGTCATTATTGTATGCAATTCGTGCGCTATATCCTGCCTTGGCAAGCATAAACCATGTAAACAGCGCCTGGCTGTTTATTGAATCGGGATATATTTTTGCCCCCGTTTCATTGACGAGTATTAAATATGCCCAGTCATTCAATTGTAGCGCTGTACGTTGAGCTTCAAGCTGTGCAATTAAATCATCATAATCTGCTTTACTCAAAGCTGACCAGAAATCACTGACCGCAGTTGCATTGATCGGTGATTCAAACTGAGCATGCAGTTTTGCATCATAATACAAACTAATTTTTGTGCCGTAATAGTCAAGATCAATGCGCCGACCTTTTTTCGCAGCGCTCGGCACCGGTGCCGATGGATGCACAACTTCAGGCACAGGCCTGGGCGGAGGTGTAATGACTACTGGGGGCGTTATAGGCGCTGGTGTTTTACCTGTTTCTTCGGGAAGTGGTTCTGGAGGTTCAGGTTTCGCAACTGGTATGATGGTGGGCTTCGGCTTAGGGTCTCTCACGATGCCTTTGAGCATCTGCATTTCTGTCCATTGTGATTTCAGAAAAGCAGTAAATTCCTTGTCTCGCTTGTCTTTGTATTCCTGAAAACTTTGCTGCTCCTGTTGCTTCCACTGCTGAAACTCATCATTCGCCATCGCTGCAGGTACAAATAATGCGGCAATCAGGGCCACCATTACAACTTCCAGGATGATGGATTGCCCGCTGCGTTTCGCGCCCATGATGATCCCTTCTCGCCAAAAGAGCCGGCCCCCGTAATACGGAGGCCGGCCTGATCTCTACGGTATTACTTCTTTACGCCTGCAATCGCAGCGGCCAGCTCGTCCTGTCCCTTTTGTGCCTTGAACTGCTGCCACAAGGCCCGATCATTATTCATGCTGGTCTTGATCGCATCCTGAGCGGCGGCCGCCGTTGCATTTGCATCCATACCTAATAATACGTACAGCATGCCATTTGGACTTACTCTGGTTTTGAATATTTTGGTTCCTTGTAAAGTCTGGTCGGTAATCTGCTTGGTCACCGAAGTGTTCACCTTATCGACGGTTTCACTGCTTGCTGCGCCGGTGGTTTCAACATACTGCTTGACCATGTTCTGAACCTGCACCTTCATGCGCTGCGCTAGCTGCACTCGTGCATCGGTCGCCGCCATATTCTTCATGAAGCTCATACCCGCAGCTGATTTCTCGGCCGAACCCACAGCCGACACTTCCACACCCGGAACCGGTTCATCACATATCCAACCCGGTGCTGCCACATTTGGTGCATCAGGGAATACGCAGTCCGGTGCAGCCTGCTTGATCTCATCTTTGCCACCACAGGCGGTCAATAACACTACCACTGCCAGGCCACTGGCAAATTTGACTGTATTCTTCATGTTCATATCCAATTCTCCAATCGGTGTCATTATCTCGCAAAGTCTTTCGCTGAAATGCTCAGTAGACTTATCGTAGCAAATTTCAGGCTTAAGTCTAATCTAAAATGATTATCCCAGTGTTAAACCTGTCACATAAACGTATGGGATTACAGGCTATCCCGACCGGTCGTCCACGGCAGATTTGCCGCCCAAATAAAAACGGGGCTAAATGCCCCGTTTTTTATCCTGAACTGAACTTGCCAGGCCTATTTTCCGGCTTTTTTAGCACTTTCCTTCGCAACCAGATAATCCATGATCTTGAGCAATCTGTCATAACTTCCCGCCATTGCGCCATCGGTTTTGTACTTGCCATTGATAACGATGGCTGGCACGCCGGTTATATCGTATGCTTTTTGTAACTCCAGTGACTTGCGTATTTTTGCGTCTACTGAAAAGGAGTTATAGGTCTCTGTAAACACTTTTTTATCTACACCCTGAGTTGCAAGAAAATCCGTCATCGCATCCAGAGTGTCCAGGCGATGCATTTTTTGATGTATTTCGTTAAAAATCTTGCTATGCATCTTTTCGCTCAGACCAAGATCCTGCAGTGCATAATATGTCCTGGCATGGACTTTCCAGCTGTCACGAAACACGGTAGGGACACGGATAAACTCCACATTCGCTGGCTGCCTTTTCACCCATTTGCTTATAAAGGGCTCAAAATGATAACAGTGCGGGCAGCCATACCAGAAAAACTCCAACACCTCGATTTTTTTGCCGGTTGAAGTAGGCTGCTGTTCGACAATCTTGTAGTCCTTGCCAGCAACAAACTGATCGGCGTAACTCACACCAACAGACATGCCAATAACGGTGAACAGCAGGGCTATTGATAACAGGATTTTTCGCATCGGATTCTCCATTCTTTGTGTGTCGTTATGGAACGACTTTGTTGATATTTATATTTATAACATCTTTGGCAGAATGCACATCATTCACCTTGTACTCACCAATATAATCGCCACTCTGCGCAATCGCTGAACCAGAACGACTGATACGCGCAGAGACTACGACCTTTGGAAATGCGCTCAGGTTCATTCCGGCCATCATCGCCATGCTGTCATCCAGCGTTACTTTTGCAGGCAAGGCGCCCAGTGTCAGGCGTTGTACCGCGAGCGGCATTGGCGGCCCCTGCGCTGCTTTGGCGTAGACAAACACCGTGTCGCCGGGGCTGAATTTAGCGCGCACATCAGGACTGACACTAACAGCCACATGCAAAGCAACACCGGAAGCAGCTGTTGATTTGGTCTCCGGTGTTTGTGTCTGCGCTTGCGCCTGCACCGATGCAGGGACCGGAACCGATTTTGCATTTACTTCCAGCAATTTATTCACAGAAGCAACAATCTCGCCTTTCGCAACAAGCTTGTCTCTTGCATGCCCAATGTAGAACCGAACCGACTTATCTACGGCCTTATCAGTTTTCGCCACTGCTGCCAGGCGTGACAGATCGTTTATGCTCGCACGGTAATGACCCATCTGATATTCAGCAACACCTGCAAACCACAACACATTAACATTGTCAGGTTCCAGCGATTTTGCCTTCATCACCAGATCAAACGCCTCTTTGTTAAACTTCTGGCCATTGAGTAAAGCAATCGCCTCAGCCTTTTCCAGCATCAGTTGCGGGTCAGACCGCAGTTTTAGCGCGTGATCGAATGCTTTTATCGAATCTTTGTAGCGTTTTAGATATTTGTATGCACGGCCCAGCATGGTCCAGTCCTGCACGCTACCCTTATTTGTCTGCAGATACTTCTCCAGCTTTACCGTCATGGCTTCCACTGAAGGCGTTTTCGTTGCCTGCGGCTGCGCCATTTCCTGGCTGCCAGCGCCATCGCCGCGTCCCACTGCCTCCATACCAAGATACGAATACATTAGCAATGCGAAGGCGGGTACAAATACCGCAACCACCAGCGCCAGGGCCGGATGCCTTTGTTCACGAACCGTATAATGTTCTGATGCTGTCTCAGCACTTTCGGCGGGCACATTATCCAGCAGTTCGCGATCGAGTTCCTGGCGTGCTACCCGGTAGCGCTCCTGGTCAATGCGTGATTCCGCAAGATCAATGTCAAGCTCAGCCAGCTTCTCCTCGTATAGGACCAGGTTACTGTCTTTATATGCAACTGCGCTTTTTTTGCTACGCGCTCGCAACAGTGGAAAAATAATAATCGCAATGGCCACCAGCAGCATAAGCAGCATCAAGCCCCAAAATAAAAAATTCATTCGCTAGCTCTCTGCCTGGATCGTCTGTGGAAACTCATATGGAGAAGTGTTATTTCTGGCCGTGGCCATGTGACTGCAGATCTTTAAGACGTTCAATATCGCTCTCGCTCATCTCATCTGTGCCTGTATCCGCCTGCTGCGCGCGAATAAACCGAAACGCAAAAAATACGCCAATGAAAAATATGATTCCCGGGCCGAACCACAACAATAGCGTAAGCGGCTTAACTGGCGGGTCATATAATACGTAATCACCATAGCGCTTCACCATATAACTGATGATCTGGTCTTCGGTCTTACCTGCCTGCAGCATTTCGTACATTTCGGTACGCAGATCTTTCGCCAGACCTGCGTTGGAATTCGCGATCGATTCATTTTGACAAACAAGGCAGCGCAGCTCATTGCTCAATTTAAAATACAGCGCTTCTTCCTTGTCCGATTTAAATGTAAAAGTGGAAATAGGAGCAGCATACACCTGTGTTGTCAGCATTAAGAGCGCACAGACAAGCAGATAGATTATATTTTTCATGTTGCAGGACCCTGTATTTCAGCGCTCAGTTTTTCCAACAATGGCCCCAGTTTTTGCTTTATGTATTCTTCATCAAGAGCGCCAACGTGTTTTTCACGAATAATGCCATTATGGTCGATCACAAATGTTTCTGGTGCACCATAAACACCCCAGTTAATGCCGACGCGGCCATTGATATCCGATATCACTTCGCTATACGGATTACCGAATTGCTGCAGCCAGGCTTTTGCATCAGCCGGTTTATCTTTATAGTCAAAACCAATAATACGCACGCCCTGCTTTGACAGCCATTTGACCGCCGGAAGTTCCTGACGGCAAACATAGCACCAGCTCGCCCAGACATTTAATAATGTGACTTTTCCTTTGAACGTTTCCTGGGTCAGCACACCACTCCCATCTAGCAAAGGCAAGGAAAAATCAGGCGCCGGTTTCCCAATCAGCGGCGAAGGCACCAGCCGTGGGTCGAGGTGTAAGGCTTTATATAGTGGCACAACCAGCAGGGCAAAAATAATCAGTGGTAGATAAGCACGCCACACCGGTTTTTTTGCTGGTTTTACATTTTGATGAGCAGACACAGACATAACTTACGCCTGATGGCTCGCGGTAGATGTTGAAGTGTTTGCTGACATCGGCAGCGACTGTTTAATACGTTGACGGTATCGTTTGTCACTTACCGCAAGCAGGCCACCGAAACCCATCATAAGACAGCCCATCCAGATCCAGCGAATCATGGGTTTGTAATACAGACGGAAACTCCATGCACCACCACCGAGCGGCTCACCCATCGCGGCGTATAAATCGCGGAACATACCATCGTTGATCGCAGCTTCGGTCATAGTATTACCACCCTGACCACTATAAGCGCGTTTCTGTGGTGTTAAGGTACCGATTAAAACACCCTTCTTGCGCAACTCGAGCTTACCCTGGGTCGCCACATAGTTAGGCCCCTCAAACTTATGCGTACCCAGGAATTTAAAATCATAGCCCGACATGCTGTAACTACTACCCGGTTCCAGACGCAGGTCCTTCTCTTTGCTGTAGGTCATCGTGTAAGTTACGCCAAGCACAAAACAGGCGATACCCAGATGCGCCAGTGTCATGCCCATAAACGAAGATGGCATACGCGTGCCGCCACGTAAGCGCAAGTAAAAACCATACAGCGTGCTAAGTGCAATCCAGATCGCACCGGCTGTACCTAGCGCGGTTGCAATCGGTAAATCGCCGAAAATTACAAACGGAATCACTGCGCCCGCCGCAAGCGCAAACAATAAAATCAGGCGCAGTTGTTTGGCAACTCGTGCAGGATCATCGCCCTTCCAGCGTACAAAGGGACCAATGCCGAGCAAAATCAATAAAGGAATACTCACCAGCGAAAACATGCTGTCGAAATACGGGCGCCCTACCGAAATCTTGCCCAGATGAAGCGCCTCCAGCACCAGCGGATACAATGTTCCGACAAACACTGCGACCGCAGCGGTCAGTAAAATTACATTATTAAGTACCAGCGCGGTCTCGCGTGAAAACCAGTCAAAGCGACCGGTGGTGCTCACTGTTTCAGCTCGCCAGGCATACAGCGCCAGAGAACTACCGACCACAATACTGAGGAAGATCAAAATGAATACACCGCGTGTCGGATCGGTCGCAAATGCGTGTACCGATACCAGCACACCAGAACGCACAATAAAGGTCCCCAGCAAGCTCAATGAAAACGCGAGTATCGCCAGCAACACTGTCCAGCTTTTGAATACGCCGCGTTTTTCAGTACTCGCCAAAGAATGAATCAGGGCAGTACCCACTAGCCAGGGCATGAAAGACGCGTTTTCTACCGGGTCCCAGAACCACCAGCCACCCCAGCCAAGTTCGTTATATGCCCACCAGCTGCCAAGACCGATACCAACCGTCAGAAAACTCCAGGCCACGGTCGTCCATGGACGCGACCAGCGCGCCCAGGTGGCATCCAGCTTGCCACCAATCAGAGCCGCGACAGCAAATGCAAACGCGACCGAGAAACCGACATAGCCCATGTATAACATCGGCGGATGAATCGCCAGGCCCGGATCCTGCAACAACGGATTGAGCTGACTACCATCTGCCGGCGCCGGAAAAAGCCGGGTAAATGGATCAGAGGTGAACAACATGAAAGCAAGAAAGCCAACACTGATCATGCCCATCACTGAAAGCACGCGCGCCACCAGCACATCGGGCAGGCTGCGACTGTACACCGCGACTGCGGTGGTCCACAAAGACAGAACAAGCGTCCACAACAGCAAGGAGCCTTCGTGCGAACCCCAGACACCCGAAATACGATACAGCAACGGCTGCACCAGATTCGAATGCTCTGCTACATAGAGCACAGAAAAATCATGCACAATAAACGCGTGTGTCAGCGCAGCATAAGCCAGCCCGACAAACAGCAGTTGCGCCAGCGCTGCAGGCCGCGCCACGGCCATGATTGCTGCGTCATTCTTTGCAGCACCGATCAACGGCACGATACTCAGTAAAATGGCAATAGCAAACGCAATGATGAGCGAAAAATGTCCAAGTTGTGGAATCATGTCAAACCTGCTTAATGTTAGTTAGCTTCAGCTTTCGCTGCGGCTGCGGCTTTTGCGGCGGCTGAAACTTTTAGCTCCGCTGCAACTTCGGGCGGCATATATTTTTCGTCGTGTTTTGCCAACACCTGACTGGCCACAAACAAACCCGAGCTATTCATTTTTCCCATGGCCACAATGCCCTGACCTTCACGAAACAGGTCTGGCAAAATACCACTGTAGCTAATCGGTATACTGTAGTGGTTGTCAGTCACGACAAATTTCACATCGAGTTTATTGTCGTGCTCGTTCGAACGCTTCACACTGCCTTTAACCACCAGGCCACCGACACGAAACGGTCTGTCTTTCGGCGCTTTACCCGCTTTTATCTGGGTCGGGCTGTAAAAATACAGCAGATTTTGCTGAAAGGCTGAAAGCGCCAGCACTGTTGCAAGACTGACACCAAACAGCACCACAATAACCAGCAATTTTCTACGACTACGTTTACTGCTCATACATCACCATTTTTGTTTCATCGCGTCGACATTTTTTCGCGACGCACCGCACGTTTCACCCGGCGGATAATATGTTTGCGCTGGCGCAGAGGCATGATCACATTCAACAGCATCACCACCGCTGTGAGGCCATACGCAGGCCAGACATAGACCGCATAACCGCCCATGGCAAAAAAAGTCGACCAGTGAAATTCCGTACCATTCATAATCTGCTCACAATTTCTCGATAATCTCGCGCACCCAGCGCCGGCTGCGATCGCGATACAGTACTTCATTACGTGCTCGCACCAGCACCACGGCGGCATAATACAACTTGAACGCTACCGCCAGCAGCAGCAGAGGGATCAGCATGTGGATATCAATCGCATCCTTGGTGATCGAGATAGTCGTACCTTGATGCAATGTATTCCACCATTGTACCGAATAAACAATGATAGGAATATTTACCACACCCACAATAAGTAATAAGCCGCTGGCCTTATCAGCTGCACGCTGGTCCTCGATCGCTGACTGCAGGGCCATATAGGCAAAATACAGAAACAGCAAAATAAGCTCGGAGGTCAGACGCGCATCCCAGACCCAGTACGTCCCCCACATCGGCTTACCCCAGAGCGAGCCTGTGACCAGCGCGATAAAAGTAAACGAAGCGCCGATCGGTGCGCTTGCAGCTGCGATCATATCGGCCAGCCGGATTTGCCAGATCAGGCCAATCGCTGCCGAAATCGCCATCACCACATAAATAAACATCGACATCCAGGCCGCAGGCACATGGATATAAATAATCCGGTAAGACTCACCCTGCTGGTAATCGGTGGGCGCTACGAACAGCCCCAGATATAAGCCATATATACCCAGCAGCGCGGCAGCGATCGCGAACCAGGGAATCATCTTGCCCGACATATCAAAAAAATATTTCGGCGAAGAAAATTTCTGAATCCACGCCCATATTGCTCTAAACATTCAAACTTACCTCGAAGCTGTAATTCTGAGCGCAGCCGCAGTGGCGACAGGTGCCAGCGACACCGCCAGCGTCAGTACGGCACCGAGAAACAGCAGCTGCCCACGCACACTCATGCCAACGCTGGCTACATCTATCGCATTTGCAGCAAAGATCAGCACCGGGATATACAGCGGCAGGACTATAAGAGACAGCAATACGCCGCCTCGGTTCACAGCCACTGTCAATGAAACCCCAATCGCGCCAATCAGACTCAACACCGGCGTGCCCAGCAAAAGACTGTACAACAATGTAGGCAGAGCCACATCGGGCACGTGCATAAACATTGCCAGCAGGGGCGAAACGATGACCAGCGGCAGGCCGGTCAGCAACCAGTGCGCGAACACCTTGGCCAGCACCAGAATCACCAGCGGATTCGGGCTCAGCATCAGCTGATCGAGCGAGCCATCCTCATAATCCTGCTTGAACAGGCGATCCAGTGACAGCAGCACAGAAAGCAGTGCAGACACCCAGATCACGCCCGGCGCCAGTTTCTGCAACAAGGCGTCGCTGGGCGTCATTGCCAGCGGAAACAACGTCACCACCAGCACAAAAAATATCAGCGGATTGACCACCTCTTGAGGTGAGCGCATGGCGAGGCGAAGATCGCGTAACAGCAGATGATAAAACGCGCGAAACATCAGAGTCCGGCCTCGGCAGATTTTATCGCACCTAGCTGTAAAGAAGACATTATGCAGTCCAGCTGCATGCCATGGTGAGTGGTAAAAATCACGCTGCCACCCGCAGCACGGTGTGCCAGCAACATGTTTTCCATCAACTCCACACCCTGCACATCGAGCGCGGTCAGGGGCTCATCCAGAATCCACAGTCGCGCATTGGCCAGCAACAAAAACGCCAGCAAAATACGCCTGCGTTGCCCCGAAGATAAAGCCTTGCCGGGCACATCCTCGTAAAGCGCCAGACCAACCCGCTCCAGAGCTATCATGATCTCTGAATCGCTCAGCGTTTTCGAGCGCGTATCCAGCAGCGCACGCACGTTTTCCATCACATTCAGGTCGCCCTTGATACAGGGCAGATGGCCGATGTACACCATCTCGCTGTAATAGTCTTCGCGCGATTTCGTTATATCTTCGCCCCGCCACAGAATCTGGCCAGCATCCGCGGTGCGCAAGCCACACAATATGCGCAGCAGACTCGTTTTGCCGCTGCCATTGGCGCCTTCAATTTGTAGCACCTGTCCGGATTCCAGCTCGAAGCTCAGACCACTGAACAGCAGACGGTCATCGCGACTACATTCGAGCGACTGACCACTCAATAAAACGTCTGTGTTGGCAGTATCCGACATGGTTATTTAAATGCACACAATAAATATTTTAGCGACAAAAAAGGGATGGCAAGCCATCCCTTCTCCGACAACGCTATGCTTTGTCGTTACTTCAGGCTGGCGATGTAGTTTGCCACGGCTTCGAGCTGGGCATCACTCAATTTCGCAACAATATCACGCATCAGCGCATTCTTATCCGTGGTGCGGGTACCGTCCTTGAAAGCATGCAGCTGGGCCAGGGTATAAGTAACGTACTGACCTTTGAGCTGAGGATAGCCTTCACCCGGGTTTCCAGAACCGGTCGGACTATGACAAGCCTTGCAGGCTGGAACGCCTTTGGTCATGTCACCACCATTATAGATTTCGCTGCCCATGGCCAGCTTGCTGGCATCATTGGGGGCTGCAGATTGGATTTTCTGTGTCTGGAAATAAGCGCCAAGATCTGCCATGTCGGTCTCGCTCAAGGGAGCGGCCATACCCAGCATCAGCGGATTGCTACGGCCTTTGCTGGTTTTAAACGCATTGAGTTCGCGTACGATATAGTTTTCATTCTGGCCAGCCAGCTTGGGAAACGTTGGCACCATGCTATTGCCATCGGCACCGTGGCAACCCGCGCATGCCGCCGCCTTGGTTTTGCCAGCGGCAGCGTCACCCGCCTGCGCGGCAGCCGAAAGAGTGAACATCAGTGCGATACTACAAATGATTATTTTTTTCATTAGTGAAGCCTGTCTGGCAAAGAAGAAAAAGTGGCGAGATTCTACACCAGAGCTTGTGAATCATCAATTTGCCCGTGATAATCGCCACCATCATGGATAACCGCTACTATCGTCAGGCCCGATTTCTCATCAGCGCCGCCACGCCCGCCCAGTTCCCTCAAAGTGAGGGCCTTGAAGTCGCCTTTGCGGGCCGGTCAAACGCAGGCAAATCGAGTGCTATCAATGCATTGTGCGATAACCGCGGCCTCGCCAAAACCAGTAAAACTCCCGGCCGCACCCGATTGCTCAACTTTTTTGCGCTCGATGAAACACGCCGCCTGGTCGATTTACCCGGTTACGGCTATGCCAAAGTGCCGATAGCGATGAAACAGGAGTGGGAGGCCCTGCTGGAAAAATATCTGATGCAAACCCAGCAACTGCGAGGACTGGTCATCATCATGGACATCCGGCACCCATTCAAGGACTTCGACCAGCAGATGCTCGACTGGTGTCAGCACTATAATTTGCCAGCACACGTGTTGTTGACCAAAGCGGACAAACTCAGCCGCGGCGCCCAGGCCAAAAGTCTGCAGCAGGTCAAAAAGCAGCTCAAGCTGGCAGGTTCTGCGGCCAGCGCGCAGGCCTTTTCTGCCAGCAACCATCAGGGCATGGAACAGCTGGTCAGCACCCTGAACAACTGGCTGGAGCTTCCGGACACAGCAGATTAAGACAGGCAAAAAAACGCCCGACCAGAATGGCCGGGCTAAAACGGGACCGACTTGGGGAAATCGGTCCCAATGCGGCTTGCTCAGGGAGGCAAGCAAGCCTGCGCCGGGCTACAGCGCATTAATACAACTCACCAATACAATTTCTGATCAAACCAAAAATTTGTTAATAGTGATTAAAGACCAACCAGTTGAGAATGGTGGCATAACCAGACCAATGGTCAGATTCTGCACATAAAAACCTGGATTTTATTCAATAACAGGCCTTGATAAATAAATAATTACATATTTATCAATATGATATAGGATTCATCGGAAACAGCTTGTTAACACAAGCAGCTAAACCAATAATGTCGGAGGATTTTCCGGTATAAAAAAAGATTATGAGGCTAATGCGCCTCGTCCCAGTTGTCACCGACACCAACATCGACTACTAATGGTACCTTCAATTCGGCCGCCGACTCCATATGCTTCACCAGCAGAGCCGAGAGTTTCTCGACCTGATCGGCGCTGACTTCGACCACCAGTTCATCGTGTACCTGCATCACCACCCGGGCATCCAGTCCACTCGACCGTAGTGCAGTATCGACCGAGATCATCGCGCGCTTGATGATGTCGGCCGCAGTCCCCTGCATCGGTGCATTGATCGCAGTACGCTCTGCGTACTGGCGATGTTGCGCATTGCGCGCATTGATTTCGGGCAAATACAGGCGACGCCCGAACACGGTTTCCACATAACCCTGTGAACGCGCGGCTTCGCGAGTGGCATCCATATAGGCCTTCACACCCGGGTAACGCGCAAAATACAGATCAACATAATCCTGCGCCTCGAAACGACCGATGTTGAGTTGCTTCGCCAGACCAAAAGCCGACATTCCATAAATTAAACCAAAGTTGATTGCTTTCGCCGCGCGACGCTGTTCGTTTTCCACTTCATCTAATGGTACCCCGAACACTTCTGCAGCGGTCGCGCGATGCACATCTACGCCTTCAGCGAACGCTTTGAGCAAACTTTTATCCTGTGAAAGATGCGCCATGATGCGCAATTCAATTTGCGAATAATCGGCCGCAACCAGTTTGTATTTTTTGGGTGCAACAAAGGCCTGGCGTATGCGCCGACCTTCTTCACTGCGAATCGGAATGTTCTGTAAATTCGGATCGGTCGAAGACAGACGACCCGTCGCCGCCACCGTCTGATTATAAGAGGTGTGAATACGTCCGGTTTTTTTGTCTACCTGTTCTGGCAATTTGTCAGTGTAAGTCGATTTAAGTTTGCTCAGGCTGCGATGTTCGAGAATCAGCTTTGGTAACTCATGTTCTTCGGCCAGTTCCTGCAACACATCTTCTGCGGTGGATAACTGGCCGCCCTTGGTTTTTTTGGTACTCGGTATTCCCAGTTTTTCAAACAGGATCATGCCGAGCTGTTTGGGCGAGGCCAGGTTAAAAGGCTCGCCCGCAATTTCGTAAACCTGTTTTTGCACTTCAACCATACGCTTTGCCAGTTGCTTGCTTTGTTTTTGCAACATGGCGACATCAATCATCACGCCATTGCGTTCGATGCGTTGTAGTATCGGCAATAAAGGCATTTCAATTTCGCGATACACTTTTAATAATGTCGGCTCGGCCCTGAGATCGCTGCTGAGTTTTTCGTGTAACTGCAATGTAATGTCCGCATCTTCTGCGGCATAAGGACCCGCCTGCTCCAGATCAATCTGGTTAAAAGTAAGCTGTTTTGCGCCCTTGCCCGCGATGTCTACAAAATGAATTGTGTTGTGGCCGAGCATGCTCAAAGCCATCGAATCCATATCGTGGCGTTTGGTCGAATCCAGCGCATACGATTCCAGCATGGTGTCCTCGGCAATGCCCTGCATTTTTATGCCGTGGTTTTCCAGTACGTGGCAGTCGTATTTTAAATTTTGTCCCAGCTTGGCCTGTTTCGGGTTTTCCAGCAGCGGCTTGAGACTGCCAAGCACAACATCTTCAGATAACTGTTCGGGTGCGTCTGGATAATCGTGGCCGAATGGTACATAAGCAGCCTCGCCTGCCTTGACCGCGAATGAAACACCGACCACGCGCGCGTCCATATAATCCAGGCTGGTGGTTTCGGTATCAAACGCGAACAGTTTTGCCTTTTCCAGTTTTTTTAACCATGCCTTGAATGTTTTTTCATCAAGCACGGTTTCATACTTGCCTTCCTGTTTTGCGCTCTGTGTTTTTTCTGTGGCATCACCAGCCAGCTCATCGAGCCAGCTACGAAACTGAAGCTCGGTGTACATTTTTTTAAGCGTCGCAGTATCCGGCTCGGCGATTTTTAAATCTTCGATGCTGTTTTCCAGATCAAGATCACATTTAATCGTGGTGAGCTGACGCGATAGCGGTAACTGATCCAAAGCCGCGCGCAGGTTTTCACCGGCCTTGCCTTTGATTTCATCGGCGTGCGCGATCAGGTTGTCGAGGGTTTGATATTCTTTCAACCATTTGCTGGCAGTGACCGGCCCGACCTTGGTGACACCCGGAATATTGTCCGAGGTATCGCCGACCAGCGCGAGAAAATCAATAATCTGTTCCGGCTTAACGCCGAATTTTTCCACCACCCCGTCTGGGTCCATGGTGGTGTTGCTCATGGTGTTGATCAGCGTCACGTGCGGGCTCACCAACTGAGCCATGTCTTTGTCGCCAGTAGAAATCAGCAACTCGCGATGCTGCGCACTTGCCTGCGTCGCGTAGCTACCGATGACATCATCCGCTTCCACGCCCGGGACTGAAATCAGTGGCAGACCCATGGCCCTGACCAGTTCGTGCAGCGGCTCGATCTGTCTGCGCAGGTCATCGGGCATCGGCGGCCGCGTCGCTTTGTATTCTTTATAAAGATCGTGACGGAAGGTTTTGCCCTTGGCATCGAACACCACGGCCATGTATTCAGGCTGGTAATCGGCGCGCAGTTTGCGCAGCATGTTGATCACGCCAAAGATCGCACCGGTCATATGACCATTGCCATCGGTCAGCCTTTGCAGCTGAGGCACATGGTAGGCCCGATACAGATAGGATGAACCATCGACCAGAATCACGGGGGCGGTTTTTTCAGACATTCAGAGTTCCACAGCAAGCATTGCCCAGATTATCGCAAACCCCCGTGCTATTAGCTAACACCGCGAGGCATCCATTGGAACGTATCAGGCACTGGCCCGGCGACCATTTCCAGCGCTTAAAACCTGAATATTCTGCGGGTTTAGGCTAGAATTGCCCGCATTTTTCGACTTAGAGCACACGTCACAAAAGCCATGTCGGTCTACACTACAATCGAACATCACGAGCTGGACGCCTTTCTGGGTCACTATCCCGTGGATGTACTGGAATCCTTTGCCGGCATTTCCGATGGCATTGAAAATACCAATTATTTTGTTAACTGCAAGGACGGTGCGCGCTTTGTGCTGACCATTTTCGAGCACCACAGCTTTGACGAAATGCAGTATTTTCTCAATCTGATGCACCATCTCGCCGATCACGGGGTGCCCAGCGCGAACCCGGTGGCCGATAATGATGGCCAGTATTTACGCATGCTCAAAGACAAGCCCGCCGCTCTGGTCGAGCGCCTCAAGGGCGGCAGTATTCGCGAAACAACATCATCGCATTGCGCACAAATTGGCGCAGCGCTGGGCAAACTGCACAGCGCCGGCATGAGTTTCGATGCCACCTTGCCTAATCCGCGCGGGCCACACTGGTGCAAAGAGACTGCTGATCTGGTGTTGAGCAAACTGTCAGCGCAGGACCAGTCCATTCTGAAAGAAGAAATCGCATTTCAACGCGGTAAACGCGCTGCTGATATTCCGCGCGGTGTGATTCACGCTGATCTATTCCGTGATAATGCGCTCTGGGACGGTAAAAAACTCAGTGGCATTATCGATTTTTATTATGCCTGCAACGATGTGCTGCTCTACGATATCGCGGTCACGGTAAACGACTGGTGCTGCAACGATGATTACAGTTTGAATCCAGACAAGGTCACCACACTGCTACAACAATATCACTCGCAACGTTCTCTGACCGAAGCCGAACAACATTTCTGGCCCACCATGCTACGCGCCGCAGCACTGCGCTTCTGGTTATCGCGATTATATGACCTGCACTTCCCGCGCCCCGGCGAACTGGTGCACACCAAAGATCCCGGCGAATTCAGAGCAATCATGATTGATCGCGTTACACAGCAGGACGCATATCAGTCGTACTGGCTGTAAAGTGATGGCCCGCTGGCGTTATTCATAACCAACCATCATGCTAGAAGTCATCAGCACAAAAATTGAAAGCTTTATCGATGTTATCGGACGCATGGTGTCGTGGTTAACATTGGTCATGGTGCTGGTGACTTTTGTAGTACTGGTGCTGCGTTATGGTTTTGGTATTGGCTCCATTGCTCTGCAGGAATCGATAGCGTATATGCACGCCACGGTGTTTCTGATCGCGGCAGCATGGACTCTGCAACAGGATGCGCACGTACGTGTTGACATTATCTATTGTCGCTGTAGCAAAAAAACCCGCGCACTGATTGATCTTCTCGGCAGTCTGTTTTTATTGCTGCCACTCATGGCTTTTATTATCTGGGTCAGCTTTGATTATGTTCAGGAAAGCTGGAGAGTGCATGAAGGCTCGCCCGAAGCCGGCGGCTTGCCCGGCGTGTTTCTGCTGAAAACACTTATTCCTGTCATGGCGATACTGTTAGTGCTACAGGGTATTGCCAATATATTGAAATCTCTGATCACCATGCGAGAGCGCAGCTGATGGAATGGATGTCGCTGGTGCTGTTTGGTGTGGTGTTTGTCATTCTGCTCAGCGGATACCCGGTCGCGTTTGTACTCGGCGGCACTGCGCTGCTGTTTAGTCTGATCGGCATGCTCACCGGTAGCTTTGATACCGTGTTTCTCGAAGCACTGCCGAACCGGCTTTACGGCATCATGAGCAACGAGATTCTGATTGCGGTTCCGTTATTTGTTTTTATGGGCGTGATGCTGGAGCGCTCAAAAATTGCTGACAATCTGCTCAATACCATGGCGCGCCTGTTTGGCTCGATGCGCGGCGGCATTGCGATCTCGGTGACCCTGGTCGGTATGCTGCTGGCTGCCAGCACCGGTATTGTGGGCGCCACCGTGGTCACCATGGGTTTACTGTCTTTGCCCACGATGCTGAAACGCGGCTACGATCCGAAAATTGCCAGCGGCCTGATCTGTGCGTCCGGCACCCTGGGACAAATCATTCCTCCATCCATCGTGCTTGTGCTGCTCGGCGAAGTGCTGTCTTCCTCCTACCAGCAGGCGCAGCTGGCAATGGGCAATTTTTCGCCCGATACCGTATCGGTTGGTGATCTGTTTATCGGCGCACTGATTCCCGGCGTTCTGTTAGTGTTTTTATACATTGCTTATATCGCCATGGTGGCATGGCTGGTGCCTACGTCCATGCCCGCGATGCCCAAAGATGCGCACGATGATTCGGTACACATTGTCGAGGATGTACTGGTCAGCATGTTGCCACCGATCACATTAATCGTAGCAGTGCTCGGTTCGATTATTGCCGGACTTGCCACACCCACCGAAGCCGCTGCCATCGGCGGCGTTGGCGCGATGTTGCTGGCCGCGATGAAAAAACAGCTGACGCTGAAAAACATGCGCGATGTGGTTTACAGCACCACGCGCATCTCCAGCATGGTGTTCATGATTCTGATCGGCGCTTCATTGTTCTCGCTGGTGTTTCGCGGCTTTGGTGGTGATGACCTGGTGCACCACTTATTAGGCTCATTACCGGGCGGTGTCTTTACTTCTGTTTTTGTCGTCATGCTGGTGATGTTTTTGCTTGGCTTTGTGATCGACTTTATCGAAATCACTTTTGTCGTCGTGCCCATTGTCGCACCGGTGCTGTTCAAGATGGGCGTGAGCCCGGTCTGGCTCGGTATCATGATCGCGATCAATCTGCAGACTTCGTTTCTCACGCCGCCTTTTGGATTCGCGTTGTTTTATCTGCGCGGGGTTGCGCCACCAGAAGTCAGCACTGCGCAAATCTACAAAGGCGTTGCGCCCTTTATTCTGATACAGATTCTGGTGTTAGCCATCATCGCTTACTGGCCTGCGCTGGCCACCTGGCTGCCCACGCAGATTTCCTGAGGACTTGCAAAACACCTGAGCCGCACGGGACTTAGCTGAACTACTCCGACGATAGTTCGCTAACCCAGACACCGACATCCATGCTCGCACCCGGCGGCCCGATATACGAGCCCGCCACTGGCGGCACCGATTCCGGCAGTCGCGCTACCGCTACCGGAATGTGATCTATACCTGCGATGCCACCCACGGTCGGATCAAATCCTTTCCAGCCTGCACCCGGCAAATAGACTTCTGCCCAGGCATGCGTGGCACCCGAATCGGTTGGTGAAGGCGGCACGTTGAGATAACCACTGACAAATCGCGCAGCCAGACCCAGGCTGCGTGCGGCCTCCATAAATAAACAGGCAAAATCACGGCAGGAGCCAGTCTTGCGTGACAGCGTTTCCTGCGAGGTTTGTACGCCGGGCTCTTCGCGCGCCTGATAAGCAAAGTTTTTATGAATGTTGTCAGTCAGTCGCTGCAATAGCACGTAGCTCTGAAGTTTTTCTCCAGGCTGCCAGATGCCCGCCACCCATTCATCCAGCTGTGCTTTTGTAGTTTTTTTTGCCAGTTTGATATAGGGTAACAATACGACCCGGTCTTCGGCAGGATATGAAAACGGGTAATCAACCGCAAAATCGGCTACCAGAAAATCCAGTGGTGTTTCATTAAACTGCTGGATGATCACTTC
>CAYRNH010000023.1:0-18015 GCA_964425515.1 uncultured Thiotrichaceae bacterium
TCACGCGTGATACTGGCCGCACGTTCTGCGTTCATGCCACGCGTATTGGTCAGCACAAAAAATAACGGCGCCGTATCCAGCAAGGCTTGTTGCAATGTATCCTGATCCCAACGCGTGAGTAACAGACAACTGTGCACTGTTTGTGAGCCGGTGGGATCGTCGTCGAGCACCACCAGTTTTGTTTCGCTCATGTTTAGTCTCAGCCCTGTTACAGTTCAAGCAAACGTTTCGCGCGCGACTCAATAGCAGATGCATCAACGCCATTGAAACTCATCAGCTCACCAGCCGCCGCCACCGTTTCGCCACGCTGCCAGCACAGTGCGTCGCGTTTACAGTTTGCACGTAACATCACTGGTTCCAGCACAGCGCTGGGGCCGCCACTGACTGCGAGCAGCGCATCGCCTGCAAACAGTTTTTCGAATGTCGCATCGTCCATGAATGTGTTATCCGGTTCGCTGACACTGTTCCAGCTAACATCGCTGTCACGATACAGTCTGCGCGGACTGGCAATACACACAATACGTACCCGTGCACCTGCTGCTTCCAGCGCATCGCGTGCACTGAATACCGGTAACAGAATCATGTCGCCAGTAGCAGCGAGCACGATCAAAGGACTATCTTCAGATTGACCACCGCCAGATTCTGATTCATACAGACTGATCGCACCCTGCTCAATCGCCTGGCGCGCCTGCTGCAAGGTTGTGCGTACAGGCAGCGCTGTCTTGGATGCAAAAATCGCGATCGTTTTGTTTTGGGTTGTCAAAGCCCAGTCATAAGCGATCTGGATCATGTTCGCGTCACAGGGAAACAACGGAAAATGATTGCCATTGCGCATCATCGCTGCACAGTAGGCTTCGATCTCGGGACGTTGATGCGTCCAGCCATTACGACCCTGCTCCAGCGCGCCTGCGGTAAACATATTAATTTGCGAAGGCGTTTTCCGACGCAGTTCGGCCATGGCCTGGCTGACGGTTTGTACAATCGGCCAGCCATTGATCGCAAAGCTTTCGTACGATATCCATAATGAACGACCACCAAACAATGCAATCCCTGCAGCAAGACCTGCGCAGGCGTCTTCGTTGAGTGGTTCGTACACCTGCCCCTGGGGCGACTGGTTGTAAAGTGTATCGCTGGTCGGGTGACGAATTTTCAGCGCATCATTAATATTTTTCATCGCCGATGCTTCATTACCGTCTGCATTAGTAACAATATACTGAGGATCGCGTTGCCCAACAGCCCCTACCACTGCACCAAAAGCTGTTGCAGGTACCTGGTTCTCACCGAGCGGAAATTCTTTCAGTGGCAAATCGCCGAGATCGGGTAATTCACGTTCGCGTTCCGTGGCAACGGTCTGCGCAGCAGGACCACCACCAGCGCGACGCAGATTGTTGCGTACCAGCTGCCAGGCATCGGCGTGTAGCGCACGACGTTGCAGTGCTGTCATAATGTGTTCAGCATCCAGGCTATCGGCGGGATACAGGTTATGCGCTTTGGCGCCAAGTGCATGCACACCGGCACCCTTGAGCTGTTTGATAATAAAAGCTGTCCGTGTCCCGGACAGCGCCTGCTTTGCCCCGCGATCTATCCCGGCGAGCACTGCCGCCTGAAATGCCAGGCGCTGCTGCTGAGAAAACTGTGTGCTGTCAACATAAGCGCCTTCCTGTTCGCTATCATCAAAATCTTTGGCATCAATCAGAATGACATCGCTGAAACCGTGCGCTTTCCAGTAAGCGACCATGTCTTCGTTGGACATCAGGGAAACCATGGAATGGTGCTCCTGACTGAACCCGTTCCAGATCAGTGCTGGCAGATAATTGGTCACCTGCGGGAAAGCGGTACTGAAATGCATAAAGGCCGACATGATGTAGGGCTCACCCAGACCACCATCACCAATGGTGACCGGGAACAGCGTACCGGGATTGAGTAAGGCGCCGGCCATGGCAAAGTGCTGACCCTGACCGAGCGGACCTGCAGGCGCCAGCAAACCGGGAATAGCGCCGGACAAATGGCCAAGCAGACCGTGGCGTTCACGAAAGCGTGCGCGCAGTTCAGTTACTGTGTTGATATCCATGGCTTCCAGCGAGCCATCCAGAAACATCGCGCTGTAAAAGCCGGGCGCGTGGTGCCCGACTTCGGTAACCATGTGTTTGTGACCCAGCATCATTAATGCGGCGTGCACTTCGGCAGATGAAGCATGGCCACCCGGATGGCCGGACGCCTTGCTGCCACAGATTTGCAGGGTCAGATAACGCAGCGCATCAGCCGCCAGCAGGGTCTGAAATACGGCTGCAGGATCTGCAGGATCGGCGATTGCAGTCTGGTTCTCGCCAATGACCGGGCTGGCAGCGAGTGCACTGGCTTCAGCCCAGGGCTCGCCAAAATACTGGATGCCGTCGCGAAAATCGGCGTCGGCCATGGAAATTTGTTCGGCTGTGTTCATTGGGATACCCTCAAAATGGTTCAATTAAGTCTTGCCTGTACTCTATGCCTCAGAATATAATTTCGCAATACGCAATCGTTTTCACAATATGAAATTATGAGCAAAACAGAAACCAGTTCTATCCAGGTCATCGACCGCCTCACTGCCCTGCTGGAGGCGATCGTGCGCAATCGCGATCCTGCCAGTCTCAAGGTGCTTGCAGCCGAGACCGGGCTGCATCCTTCAACCGCGTTTCGCATTCTCTCCTCGGCGATAAGCAATGGTCTGGTCTCACGCCAGGGCAACTACTATCACCTGGGGATACGCCTGCTGCAGCTGGGCAGCCGTATTTCTACCCATCAGGATCTGCGCCGCGAAGCCCTGCCCTTGATGGAAAGCCTGCGCGACCAGATCGGTGAAACCATCAATCTCACTGTGCGCCAGGGTGATGAGGTGGTGTATCTGGACCGGGCCTTGCCGGATCGGATGATGCGTGTCGAACAACGGATCGGCAGCCACGCCCCATTGCACGTGACCGCGGTTGGCAAGCTGATGCTGGGCGAAGCCGGTGAAGAGGCCTGTCGTGATTACGCGCGTCGTACCGGCCTGCCCGGATACACGCGCAACAGCCTGGTCGATGCAGATCAACTGGTACAACAGGCCGCTGAATGCGCGCGCGCTGGTGTCGCCTACGACAATGAAGAAGCCGAAACGGGTGTCGGTTGCATCGGTGTGCTGATACACGACAGCGAAGGTCAGATCGTAGCCGGCCTGTCGATCTCAGCCCCCATCGAACGCCGCCGCGATGAATGGATCGATGCGCTTAAAACAACCACACATGAGCTTTCTGTTCGTCTGGGCATGGCATAAAACCTTATTACCAGAATTCTGAACAGCCACCCTTTTCGATCCGGCCTTTCCAATCGCGGCTTTAGGCTTTAAGATTCGCTCCCCGCGTTTGATCGGGCATTAAGAACAAACCAGTTCAGGAGAGGTGTCAGAGCGGCCGAATGAGCCGCCCTGATTCGACAAATTTGCCGGGAGCAAATTTGAACAGCTCGCTTTCTGAGCTGGCCCGCAGGGCAAAATACAGGGATGTATTTTGTAAATCAGGTGTACTGCAGGCGGAAGCCTGCTTGCCTGAGAACAAACAGATTTCCGGAGAGGTGTCAGAGTGGCCGAATGAGCCTGATTCGAAATCAGGTGTACCCTCGCGGGTACCGAGGGTTCGAATCCCTCCCTCTCCGCCATTCATGAATCATCATCTGCGTCTGATCGCATTTTCACTTGTAACCACTATCCGCAGGTTTTAATCTACCGGTCTTGTACATCGATGTAGCAGGGCCGCTTTATTCATACCAGGCACATACTTTACCGTCACGTATTTCTCGCTCTGGCGGCCACCATCAGCGCAATTATCATTGTATTCAATGTCATACCTGCATGGCTGAACAATACTAATACGCTCGATAGAATCATGCGTAAGGGTGAACTGGTAGTGCTCACTCGTAACAGTCCCACCACCTATTACGAAGGCCCACATGGTCCGGCCGGACTTGAATACGATCTGGCCAAGCTGTTTGCCGATGATCTTGGCGTCAAACTTAAAATGGTCGCCGCACAGAATCTCAGCCAGGTGCTCGCTGGTGTCCAGAATGGCGCAGCGGACTTCGCCGCTGCCGGGCTCACTATCACCGAAGATCGTAAAGAGTTTTTTCGCTTCGGACCACCCTACCAGCAGATCCATGAACAACTGATTTACAATGTGAATAATCCACGTCCGAAATCCATCGATGATCTCAATGGCACCTTTGAAGTGGTGGCCTATTCCAGCCACAATGAACAGCTGGTCAAACTTAAAAAAACACACCCCAACCTGACCTGGAAAGAGGACGACGAACTCGAAACCGAAGATCTGTTGCAGCTGGTCGCTGATCAGGTACTGGACTATACCATTGCTGATTCCAACGAATTTATGCTCGACCAGCGTTTTATGCTGAACTTGCGCGCGGCATTCAGCATCGGCAAACCTGAACAGCTCGGCTGGCTGTTTCCAAAATCGGACGATAATTCACTCTACGACAAGGCAACTGAATTTTTTAAAAAAATTCGCGCCGATGGTGAACTCACTCGTCAGATCGAGCGCACTTATGGTCATACCAAAGATTTTGACTATGTCGGCACACTGGTTTTTCGCCGCCATGTGGCACAACGTTTACCAAGATACCGAGAATTTTTTGAAAAAGCCGCCAAAAAGTACCATCTAGACTGGCGATTGCTCGCTGCCATGGGTTATCAGGAATCGCACTGGGATCCCAAAGCCATTTCACCGACAGGTGTGCGTGGTATCATGATGCTAACTCAAAACACGGCCAGCGATGTTGGTGTTGAGAACCGACTCAAGCCACAGAGTAGCATCATGGGGGGTGCCGCTTATTTTGCCGATATTCTGCAGCGAATGCCGCCAGATATCCGCGAACCCGATCGCACCTGGATGGCACTGGCTGCTTACAATGTCGGCATGGGTCATCTGGAAGACGCGCGTGTCATCACTGAAAAACGTGGTAAAGATCCGCACCGCTGGTTTGATGTAAAGCAGTCACTGCCGCTACTGGCCAAACGCAAGTGGTACAAAAACACCAAACACGGCTATGCGCGCGGCTGGGAACCGTTGCAATACGTGGAGAATATTCGCAGCTACTATGACATTCTGCGCTGGCTGGATGAATCTCAGCAGCAAAAAGTGGATACGCCTGATGCGGTTTCGATACTACCTCAGGTTCCGTAGTATTTTGAAACGCAGTCCTGAGCTTTAATGTGATATCTGACGATAGAACACGCCCGCTTCATGCGCGACACGTGTGTAGGACTGACTGAAAGGCATTACGGCTTCGCCACTACCAACAATCAGCATACCCGACGGATCTAGCAAGTGTGCAAAATCCTTGAGTATCTGACTGCGAATGGAAGCTGAAAAATATATCAACACATCCATACACACAATCAAATCAAAATGCCCCATGGACTCGACTGGCAGCAGCAAATCGCAGGTAGAAAACTTCACCATGTTGCGAATCGGCTGTTTCAGCACCCAGCCTGCATTATTGCTTTCCATATATTTTTTTTGCCAGGCCGGCGGCATATCTTCAAGCATGGCGGTATCGTAGTGTGCCTTGTCGGCAAATGCGATATCTGAGTCTGAAATATCAGTCGCGATGATTTCAAATCCAGTGTCCAGATGATGACTCTGCTGATACTCGGCAATATTCATCGCGATCGAATACGGAAGCTGCCCTTTTCCACAGCCCGCGACCCAGATACGAAATTTTTTGCGTTTGCTGTCGACTAACGACGGCAATATGTACATATGAAATAAACGCGACAAATCGGGATTCGACTTCCAGCTATTATCATGCTCGCTGAGCGCTTCAAGAATGAGCGTGTTGAGGCCATCATCAGGATTTTTGCGAATACGCTCAGCCAGTTCTGGCAGGGTGGCAATGGCATACTGGTCCATCACTTTGTCGATGCGTTCAGAGATAAGACCCCGTTTCTCCTCGGTCACTACAACACCCAGCACATCCTGCATGGCCAGCAGCAGGGTCTGGTACTCTTCAATAGTAGCGGAACTGACAGAACTCATAGATCTCTCGGCAAACGTCTGCGATAAGTTCTACAAGCATAGGCGACAATTGCTCTTCTGCAATGCGATTAGAGAAGAAAACTCGAGCACACAGGCCTGTTAGCCGGGTTCGGCAGGCGCACGAAACAGCTCGCGACTTCTCAGCTGGCGTTGGCCAAGATGGTGCTGTAACACAAAACGCATCAGGCGCTTGATGTCCTTGCTGTACTCGGGCAGCAATCGTTCCTGCTGGAATGCCAGCAAAGCACCGCCCGAAAGCCGCGGGTTTCTGCCGGCGTTCTGCCCCGGCATACAGCGCACAGGGCCGTGCTCGAGAAAATAAAGATAATCAGCGTCGGGGTCGATCTCGGCACCTGAATCGGCGTCATGGCTTAGATTGAGCGCAAAGCCGATTTCTTCAAGCAGGTTTTTTTCGAAAAGCCGCAACACGGTTTCGAGAGCAGGCTCAGCCACCAGCGCGTAGAGCGTATCGTGATAAAGCTCGAACAGCTGCTGGTGCACATCATGGCGATGCAGCAGATGCATTAGTAATTCATTGAGGTAAACGCCCGACAACAAGGCCTTGCCTGACAAAGGTGGCGGGCTGATAGCAGCACTGTCCACTTCGCACAATACAGGCATTTCGCCTCGTCCCTGCCAGCCAATCAACAGCGGGCGGAAAGACTGCAAGGTGCCGCTGATGCGCGACTTCTGGCTGCGACTGCCCTTTGACATTAAACAGACTCGGCCATGATCGCGGGTAAATACTTCGAGAATCTGGCTGGTCTCACCAAACGCCCGTTTATGCAAAATATAGGCTAACTGAGTGTTGACCCGCATCGTCTAAAAATCGGTGTCGTAACCCAGACTGCGTAGAGCACGCTCGTCGTTCGACCAGCCTTCACTGACTTTCACCCAGAGATTGAGATAGACCTTGTTGCCAATCAGTTGCTCGATGGACTTGCGTGCGCTGGTGCCAATGCTCTTCAGTCGTGCACCTTTGCTGCCGATAATAATGGCTTTTTGCCCCTGATTCTCGACATGAATCACTGCGTGGATTCGGGTCAGCGCCTCTTCATCAACATATTTTTCGATCAGTACTGTGGAGGTATACGGCAACTCCTGACCCAGCTCACGCACCAGTTTTTCACGAATAATTTCGGCTGCCAGAAAACGCATGCTGCGATCCGTTATCTGGTCTTCAGGAAAAAATGCCGGGTTTTCCGGCAACTGTGCAGCGACGCTTTTTTCGATTTGTTCGACGCCCTGGTTTTTCAAAGCCGAACAGGGGACCACGGCTTCAAAATTAAACCGGGCGGCAACATCCTGGGTGAATTTGAGTAATTCTGACTGCTGCGAAATCTGATCGATTTTATTAATGGCCAGAATAACAGGTACCTTGACCACGTCCTTCAAACGATCCAGCACATCCTGATCTTCTTCGTGCCAGCTACCCGCCTGTATCACAAACAGTACAACATCGACATCCGGCAATACCGAAGTCGCGGCACGGTTCATATAACGATTTATAGCGGAACCTCGACGGCGATGAATGCCAGGCGTATCGACATAGATCGCCTGCGATTCGGCCGACGTTTTAACCCCGAGAATCTGGTGTCGCGTGGTCTGTGGTTTACGCGAGGTAATGCTCAGCTTCATACCTAAAATATGATTGAGCAAGGTCGACTTGCCTACGTTTGGCCTGCCGACAATAGCGACATAACCACAGCGATAAGACTGTTCTGGCATTTTAGCCTTTCAATTGTTGATGTAATATTTCCAGCGCCGCTTCGGCCGCCAGCTGTTCGGCCTTACGTCGTGAGCGACCTTCCCCAACCGTGACGCAGGCGGGGTTTTGCATTCTACACTCGACCTTAAAGCTTTGCGCGTGTGCTTTGCCTGTCACTTCAACCACCTCGTACTCCGGGCGTTCATAGCGACGCGACTGCAACAGTTCCTGCAAACGTGTTTTGGCGTCTTTCAAACTGTCGATGTCGGGAACATTGTCCAGCTTGTGTTTAAACAGGCGCAACACCAGCTGACGACAGGCATCGAATCCGCTGTCGCAGTAAACCGCACCCAGTATGCTTTCCACGGCATCGGCGATAATCGACGAACGCCTGAAACCACCGCTTTTGAGTTCACCCGAACCTAGCTTCAAACACGCACCCAGCTCCAGCTCACGCGCAATATCAGCCAGCGAATCACGATTCACCAGACTGGCGCGCAAGCGACTCAGATCACCTTCGTTAATAGTACTGTATTTCTGGAACAGTTCGTCGGCAATGACGAAGTTGAGCACGCTGTCACCAAGAAATTCGAGGCGCTCGTTATTGCGCGCCCCGACACTACGGTGCGTCAGCGCCTCATCGAGAAGCGCCGGGTTCTTGAAATGATACGCAAGGCGCCGCGTTAGCGCTTCCAGCGCGGCCGGTGACTGCATACTCTATTCTGAAACGCTCGAGTTAATCGTGGCTTCATGTTTGAAGCTGATAATATAATCCATATTTCCAATAAGAGAACCACGCGAATCGTAATCCAGCGTTACGTCATAGCCACCTTGCACTGGCGTGATTACAATATCACCTGGATCCATATCGTAAATATTATTCATCTTGAGTCGCTTCTCTATTGATTCGCGTATTTTGCGCACAGAGGCATGACTCAAGGTACTATCATTAGGCAACTCCTTCATAATCGATGATACGCTGGCATCATTGATATACACGGGAATAACCCTCATTGCCATAATCCCCTGAAACAGCAGAAATGCAATTACGATCATCCAGCTGATCAAACTCAGACCACGCTGCCTGGTGAGCGTACTATATTGAATTGTATTCATTGCCATACCTCGGTTTTACATCTGTTAATCAATCATATTTCCGATACGGTTCCAGCGAATACCGTCACTCCAGTGCATCCAGATCATGAAGGCTTTACCTACCAGGTTCTGTTCTGGCACAGGCCCCCAGACACGACTGTCTGCGCTGTTGTCACGATTATCGCCCATCGCGAAATACATCTTTTCCGGAACGATATATTCACCTTCAAGACTGTTGGGCCTGCCTGGTTTGAGCAAAATAAGGTGCTTAACATTGAGCAGGTCTTCACGGTACACATTCGCATGTGGTTCACCCGGGCCTTCATATGGGCCGATAAACTTGCGACTCACCGGTTTCCCATTTACATAGAGCACTTTGTTGTAATAAGCAATATGATCACCCGGTAAACCGACCACACGTTTAATATAGTCTAACGAAGGGTCGCGTGGATAGCGAAACACGATGACATCTCCGCGTTTGGGTTCGCCTATGCTAATAATTTTCTTATTGATCACTGGCAGACGTATGCCATAGGTAAACTTGTTTACCAGAATAAAGTCACCGATATACAGCGTGGGCAGCATTGATCCCGATGGAATGCGAAAGGGTTCAACCACAAAGCCACGCAACAGGAACACGATCAACAACACCGGGAAAAACGACTTTGCATATTCGACCACGGCCGGTTCATTGCCGCCACGACTGACCGGTACACCCTGAGAAATCGAGCTTGTCGCCTGCACGACCGCAGCGCGTTTGGGCGCGAGAACAAAAAAATCGAACGCCCATATTGCGCCGGTAATTGCTACACCAACGAACAAATAGAATGAAAAATCAAAAATCATAATGCTTTACCCTAGTTTATTTGCTGCCGCTATCGACTTTGAGCACGGCCAGGAACGCTTCCTGCGGGATTTCTACCTTACCAAACTGCTTCATACGTTTTTTGCCTTTTTTCTGCTTTTCCAACAACTTACGCTTGCGGCTGGCATCGCCACCATAGCATTTGGCGGTGACGTTTTTGCGTAGCGCTTTGACATTGGTGCGCGAAATAATAGTACGACCAATCGCGGCCTGGATCGCCACTTCGAACATCTGACGCGGAATCAGTTCGCGCATTTTTTCGGTCACATCACGCCCCCGGCGCTGACTGATATCACGGTGCGCAATGATCGACAGCGCATCAACGCGTTCGCCATTAATAAGTATGTCTACCTTGACCAGGTCCGAGGCCTGGAAACGTGAAAATTCATAATCGAACGAAGCATAACCTCGGCTGACCGATTTTAGCCGATCAAAAAAATCCAGCACAACTTCGCTCAGCGGTAATTCATAATTGAGCGAAACCTGATTGCCGATATACTGCATATTCTTCTGCACACCGCGTTTTTCGATACACAGTGCAATAACATTACCCAGGTATTCCTGTGGTAGCAGGATATTGGTCGTTATGATCGGTTCTCGGATTTCAGCAATGAAGTTAGGCTCTGGCATATCTGCGGGGTTATGTATTTCAAATACTTCGCCTTTGGTATCCAGAATCTGATAAACAACGGTCGGTGCGGTAGTGATCAGGTCCAGGTCATATTCGCGTTCCAGTCGCTCCTGCACAATTTCCATATGCAGCATGCCGAGAAAACCGATACGAAAACCGAGCCCCAGAGCCGAGGAGTTTTCAGGCTCATATTTAAGTGAAGCATCATTTAAAGTGAGCTTGTCCAGCGAGTCTCGAAAATCATTATAGTCATCGGCATTGACCGGAAACATGCCAGCAAACACGCGTGGCTGCACTTCTTTAAAACCGGGCAGTGCTGAAGCTGCAGGTTTATCAACCAGAGTAATGGTGTCACCCACGCGCGCTGAATCGATGTCTTTCATGCTGGCGATGATATAACCCACCTGCCCCGCACTGAGTTCACTGGTATCGAGGCGCTTGGGTGTAAACACGCCAACCTTATCAACCAGAAAAGCACGCTTGCTCGAAAACACCAGCATTTTTTGCTTAGGTTTGATCACGCCGTGCTTTACCCGCACCAGAATAATGACACCGACATAAGGATCAAACCAGGAATCGATAATCAATGCCTGCAAAGGTCCCGACAGATCACCTTCGGGCGGCGGCACCAGTGCCACCAGTTGTTCCATTAATTCGTGCACGCCTTCACCGGTCTTGGCACTGACCCGACAGGCGTGGTCAGCACCAATGCCGATGATTTCTTCAATTTCATTCACCACACGCTCTGGGTCGGCTGCGGGCAGATCAATTTTGTTCAGCACCGGAATCACTTCCAGGCCCTGCTCGATTGCGGTGTAACAGTTCGCCACCGACTGCGCTTCCACACCCTGCGAGGAATCCACTACCAGCAAGGCACCTTCGCAGGCAGCGAGCGAGCGCGACACTTCGTAGGAGAAATCGACATGGCCGGGAGTATCGATAAAATTCAGCTGATAGGTGTGGCCGTCATCGGCCTTGTAGTTGAGGGTAACGCTTTGCGCCTTGATCGTGATACCACGCTCGCGCTCGATGTCCATCGAGTCCAGCACCTGTGCCTGCATTTCACGTTGGGTCAAACCTTCACAGGTCTGGATCAGGCGATCGGCCAGGGTCGATTTGCCGTGGTCAATATGGGCAATAATCGAAAAATTGCGAATGTATTTCATCGCAGTGTCAGTCATCAGTATGTTCGCTCAGGGCCTGCTGTAAGGCGTGTGGATCGAGGAAGTATTCGCAAATCAGTTTATCGGCCAGCATCAATACAGGCACTCGGCTACCGTAAGCCTGTTCTAGCATGGCGTTATCGCTGATATCGATGGCCTGCACAGAAAATGGCATCTCTGCGGCAAGCTCAACCAGCATTTCCGCCATGTCTTCACACAGATGGCAGCCCTGTCTGGTATAGAGCGTTAATTGCGCAGCCATGCCTGTTTTGCTTACCTTTGTCTGAGTGCGTGCAAAAATCTGCGTATAAAATCGTGGACAGAAAAAAACCGGCGCTTGCCGGTGTCGGTCGAGTTTGCCCCGCTCGCCATCGCGCGGGATTTTAGCATGATCCTGCCTCAGCCGCCTAAGCGACTGTCAGTTTCTTACGGATCGCAACCGGGGCCAGTTGTTGCTGACTGCGCGTACCCGCAAGTTTGCTACGTAGCGCCAGCACCGCCAGCCCCAGCCCGGCAAATCCCGCCAGAGCAACCAGCAGATCACGGCCTGGCATCGGAGCCAGCTCAGCATCCGCCAGGCCCGCTGCCAGCAGCATGCTGAGCAGAGGAAATAGATAAACCAGTATCGAGCCGCGCAACATCGCCTGCTCTGACAGACCGACAACGATCTCATCACCGATTTTTGCATTGAGCGTATTCTCGATACGAAACCGGCTCAGCTTGCGCCCTACATGTCTGGAGAGCAAAGAAGTACCACAACCTTTTTGCGCACTGCAGCTTTGACAGCTGGTTTTGACTTCCGCCTCCAGCACCAGCTGAGTGCCTTCAATATCGATCACGCGAGCTGATTCTTCAATCATGGTCGGTCTTCTTTATAGTGGAATGAACAGGACGTGCGCTTTTTACAATCTGCAGAATGGTTGACGACGGTACCTCACCCATCACGGTCAGATAATGACCATCTACTTTTGCACCATAGGCATTCAAAGCACCTATTGACGAAGCCCCTTCGAGATGATGATACGCATTGCGGCCAGGTTCAACAAACAACGAAACTGAAGCCAGACCGTCTGAATACATCATGTGCAAATAAGAGCCGTCTTTACTATCGTGACGTGTGCTCTGAGTTAGCACAAACCCTTTGGGCAGTTTGCTCACCGTCCACTCCGCCGCTGCAGGCACACCACGCAACTGGTCGAGTTTGCGCACAGTGTAACCATCACGGCTGGGCTTAACAAAAGCACCTTTGGGCAGTTGCTTCATGTATTTCATTGAAGTGAACATCATCTGCTCAATCACTGATTTATTTTCATTGAGCAAATCACACTTCAGCAAAACGCCGGTTTTAGTATCTATCCAGTATCGATAACCGTAACGAAAGTTATCATCCGGTTGTACATCGATCACAGTCGTGTCGTGGTTTGCAATCCGGTCATTTTTGAGCTGTTTTATCTGGTAATACTGGCCAAGCTTATCAAGATTTTCTGGCAGGCTGGGATGCAGGGTGGTTTTGCTTTGTACATGACTGATCGTCATCAGTTTCCGATCTGGGTAGAACGAAATGACTTCATTATTATTACGTACAATTTCGCGATTCTCGCCATTGAGCGCTTCCAGACTTTCCCAGACACCGCGTTTGTCGACACCGTGCTCAACACGCATCGTCATCACTCGATCCGCCTTGCGCAGAATAAAAACGCCCTGATAATTCAGCACATCATCGGCATGGGCCATTTTTTTGAGCATGGCAGAAAGATCTTCGCCCGCAAATGCAGCAGAACTATAAACAACCAGACCCAGTAATGCGCCTGTTAAGCACATGACTGGGTCTGGTTTACGGATGCTCTGAAATAAAGACCTAACGGGGTTTAACATCACCAATGCAATCACAGAACTAATTTTGGGTCTCGTAAGTCACCGCGCGTGCATAAGGCATTCTCCCCTGTGCAGTATCCTGCGCAGCAAACTCCGAATGCGCATTGAGATAGCTGTTCAGATTCGGACGCACATCATCATTAACAGGAATCACCACACGTTGCGACATTGCAGGCAAAGTCGCCAGTACCTGACCAGCCTGGTTTGCATCTTCGCTCGCCACCACTGGACCCGAGGTGGGTGATTGCACACCAGTCATGGTAACAACCAGTACCAGCACCACCGCAACCGAGGCCGCGACAGCGATACCGCCAGCCGAACGCAACCATGAAAACACAGGCCAGCCAGCATTAGTGGAACTGGCGGCAACAGACGAGGTTTTCACATCCAGCGCTGCTTCCTGCAAAATAGCCACGCGCACCTGATCGCTGATATCGATCATCATCATACTCTCATCAGCATCTGTTCCACGCATCGACTCCGCTATTATCTGATAACGGCTGGCGGTGGAAAATTCTGCAGCTTCAACGCTGGGCTGGAGACGAGATACTTCATCATCACTCAGCGCACCATCTATTAAGGCCGATATCTGTTCTTTATATTCGTTCATAATTCAACTCTTGAGACTTATAGTCTGATCTGTCGCAACCTGAAAATCCTAACCGGTAGCTCCCTCAACATTATGACTGCTAGCATCGAGTAAAGGTTCCAGCTTGCCATCAATGGCCTCGCGTGCCCTGAAAATACGTGAGCGTACGGTGCCAATTGGACAATCCATGACCTGTGCAATCTCCTCGTAACTCAAACCTTCCATTTCGCGCAAAGTAATCGCTTCACGCAAATCCGGGGGCAAATCGTCAACCGCACGGCTGACGGTGTGCCTGATCTCGGTCGCCAGCAGTTCACGTTCTGGCGTGGCATATTCTTTTAGCCATTCACTGGCACCATAATCTTCAGCATCCTGCACTTCTATGCTGTTGGCCGGGTTCTTACGACCCATCGCGACCAGGTGGTTTTTCGCGGTATTGATCGCAATTCGGTAAATCCAGGTATAAAAAGCGCTATCACCTCTGAAATTACCCAGCGCACGGTAGGCCTTGATGAAGGTTTCCTGGGCGACATCGGGCACATCCGCCGGATTACGCACGAATCGGGAAATCAGCTTGGCGAGGCGCGACTGGTACTTGAGCACCAGCAGATCAAACGCTTTTTTATCGCCTTTTTGTACGCGCTCTACCAGCGCCTGATCGTTCTCACGGTCGCCCATCCAGGCCTATCCTCCCAAGACGATCCATCGTCTGAATGTTGTGACCCAAGGTCATTATAGAAGTTCTTGAAACTCTGCATGCATTCCCACGTCAGTAGACGTAGAATTCAGGCTTTCAAAGCGCGACAAACATACCTGATTCAGGCAAACAATGACAATATCTCATCAGCATGATGTCCTGATTATTGGCGGCGGTGCCGCCGGTCTGAGCCTCGCCCTGCGCCTGGCCGAACACGCTTCAGTAGCCATTATAACCAAAGGCCCACTGAATGATGGCAGCACTTATTATGCGCAGGGCGGAATTTCCGCCGTGCTCAGTGACGAAGATTCATTTGAATCGCATATTGAGGACACACTAAAGGCCGGCGCCGGCCTGTGCAACCCTGAAACCGTTGAATTCACCATTCGCCGGGCACCGCGCATCATACGATGGCTACAGGAGCTAGGAGTTCCCTTTACTGGTGAAACCTTACCAGATGGTGAGCGTGAACTTCACCTCACACGCGAAGGCGGTCACAGCCATCGCCGCGTCATCCATGCTGCAGATGCGACTGGCCAGGCGCTGTCGGACACCCTGCTGAACCATGCACGACACCACAAATCGATCCATTTCTTCGACCAGCACATCGTCGTAGACCTGGTCACCGGCGAAAAACAGGGCCTGGATCACAACCGCTGTATCGGCGCTTATATTCTCAACAAAAAGACCGGCCATGTAGAAAGTTTTAACGCAGGAACTGTCGTGCTGGCGACCGGCGGCGCCAGCAAAGTCTACCTCTACACCAGTAATCCCGACGGCGCCACTGGCGACGGCATCGCCATGGCCTGGCGTGCAGGCTGCCGGGTGAGCAATCTGGAATTCAACCAGTTTCACCCGACCTGTCTTTACCACCACGAAGCCAAGTCATTTTTGATCAGCGAAGCGGTGCGCGGTGAAGGCGGACGTTTATTATTGCCCGACGGCAAACGCTTTATGCAGCGTTTTGATGAGCGTGGCGAACTGGCACCGCGTGATATTGTAGCGCGCGCTATCGACCATGAAATGAAGCGCCTCGGTGCGCCCTGTCTGTATCTTGATATCAGTCACCGTTCAGCCGCGTTTATTGCCTCGCACTTCCCGACCATTCACGCGCGCTGCCTCGAGCTGGGTCTCGATATAACAAAACAACCGATCCCGGTCGTACCTGCTGCGCATTATACCTGCGGTGGAGTACTCACCGATCTTGATGGACAGACCGATATCGAGGGCTTATATGCGATTGGCGAAACAGCACAAACCGGCCTGCATGGTGCCAATCGCATGGCCAGTAACTCCTTGCTGGAATGTCTGGTCTTTGCTGAATCTGCCAGTGAAAAAATTATTGCGCAATTAAGCACTGCGCCAGAAAAATATCGTATCAATCCCTGGGATGAAAGCCGGGTGACAGACTCGGATGAAGAAGTCGTGGTATCGCACAACTGGGACGAGCTACGTCGTTTCATGTGGGACTATGTTGGCATTGTACGCACCAACAAACGTCTGGAACGTGCGATGCGCCGCATTCAGTTGCTTGAACACGAAATCCAAGAATACTACAGTAACTTTCGTATCACTAGCGACCTGCTCGAACTACGTAACCTGCTACAGGTAGCCGAACTCATCGTACGTTGCGCCATGCAACGCAAGGAAAGTCGTGGACTGCATTTCTCGCTCGACTATCCACAGGCCAATCAGGACAGTATCGCGCTTAACACCATACTCGCACCCGAGAAAAATACCCAGAAAGATCGCATTGCTGTCGTGAAATAGTTCACATGCCTGAAGTTAAATTGATCATTGAACCCGACGAGCTCGAATCACTGCGTAAACAGGATGACGTATTAATTCTTGATCTGTCTTCAGCCGCACAATACATCGCCGGGCACATTCCTGAAGCACATTATTTGCCTTACGCCCACATTGTACGTGCACAGCCACCGGTGATGGGTTTATTACCCGAGGCCGCCGTGTTTTCGCGACTGTTAAGCAACCTTGGCGCCAGTGCCAGCACTCACATCATTGCGTACGATGACGAAGGCGGCGGCTGCGCTGCTCGCCTGCTCTGGACTCTGCACGTATTTGGCCATGAACGCACCTCGATGCTAAACGGTGGCATCATCAGCTGGATCAAGGAAGGTCATGAAATCAGTTCGCTGCCGCCACTGAACAATCCTTATCGTGAATACAATCTGCAGTCAGGCAGCAACGATACCATTGATGCCGGTCAAATTATGCAGCAACTTGATGCGCCAGATACCTTGCTTCTCGATGCCCGTTCCGCTGCAGAATACTCGGGCGAAAAAAAATTCGCTGCCAAAGCGGGGCACATTCCTGGCGCGGTTCACTATGAATGGATCGAGGCGATGGATAAGCATAATAATATGCGTGTATTGCCCGAGGCGCAGCTGCAAACACGGCTCACCGAGCTGGGGCTGAATCAGGACAAAGACATCATCTGTTATTGCCAGTCTCACCATCGCTCTGCCTATCTCTGGGCGGTGCTCAAACACCTGGGATATCAGCGTGTCCGAGGTTATCCCGGCTCCTGGTCTGACTGGGGCAACCGCGCGGATACTCCTGTTGCCTGATAACCAGCGCATCTCATTTTTACCATATTTTCAATAACTTATAGATAAGCATGACCATTCTGCTAAATACCTTCGTGTCTACTTAATAGTTATTTACTATCGAGTTTATTAAACTAAACGATTTTATATATCTCTCTGCTGGCAGCATACTTGTCTTCGTAGACAACAAACCCCGGGCGCAGCCCGATCAGTAAAGTAGCCAGGAGAAGAGCATGTTAGAAAATCGTACCGGACACAAGGTCCCCTCAGTCACCTTTCGCACGCGACGCGCCCATGAATGGGTGAATGTGAACAGCGACGAGGTGTTCAACAATAAAACCGTGGTGGTATTCGCCCTGCCCGGCGCATTCACGCCCACCTGTTCATCAACCCATGTACCGCGTTACAACCAGCTAACACCTGTATTGAAACAACACGGTGTCGATGAAGTCATTTGTATATCAGTCAATGATGCTTTTGTCATGAATCAGTGGCAGCAGGAACAGAACGCGCACAACCTGACCTTCCTGCCCGATGGCAACGGCGACTTCAGTCGCGGCATGGATATGCTGGTAGAGAAAAACGACCTTGGATTCGGTGAACGCTCATGGCGTTATTCCATGCTGGTAAAAAACGGTGTGATCGAAAAAATGTTTATCGAAGATAATGTGCCAGGCGACCCGTTTGAAGTATCTGATGCCGACACCATGCTGGCCTATATTGCACCAGATGCCAGCAAACCACTGGACGTTGCCATGTTTAC
>CAYRNH010000024.1:0-17878 GCA_964425515.1 uncultured Thiotrichaceae bacterium
TGTACCGCCTGGTGAATGTGTTCATCCTCTGCTGGAAACTGTTGTGTCGCCAGCAACAAACCACCTTTATCATCTGTAATAGCCACGCCTTCGTCTAATCGGGTTTGCTGGTTTGCCTTCATCTGTTGCGGGCTTGAAAATGCGCCGGAACGTCTGGCAGTGGCCACGATTAAATTTTTCAGATGCGCTAGCTGACCACGTTCTGCCTCAGTCGTGCGCGACTTTGGCTCCTGCCTGATACTCAGCAGTATTTGTAATAAAGGGTTTTCTGCCAGTTCCTGCAAATTTGTCGTTTGTGCTTTTAACCACGACTCCACTGCTCGCTTTTGCGATTCCGCGATGACGGATAATCTGCTTCCCCAGCCCTGAATATCACGCTGCTGTTCACGTGCAGCATATTCATTGCTCAACCATATTCCCGCCACCACAAAAATCAGTAGTAGCGAAAAGGCAATAATGACTGGGCGGTTCTGTTTCACGTTATTTTCTTACCATTTCTTTAATTGGGCAGATGCATCCACCAGTGCTTTTCGTTGAGCGAATAGATCGGCACATAGTGAAAAATATCTTTATCCGACATCACCTGCGGAATCTGATTGTCCAGAATCAGGATATCACCATTTCGTTTCAGCGACATCACCGCATGCGCCACCCTTAAATTAGTGTCCTGGACAATCACAATGCGCATATCATCGACAGGAAACCCCAGCCGCTTAAGTGAAAGCATTTTAAATATTGCGTAATCTTCGCAATCTCCACTATGCGCCAGAAATTCCAGCGGTGTTGCCCAGTAATCGGGAACACCATAATTCTCTATATCAAGCACATAGGGCTTTTTGTTCGCGTAAAGATTGACCTGTTTGATCTGTTCATCCGGAGGCAGTGGCCTGAGCTTTGCTAAAAAATCATTCCATTCTTTCAAATGACATTGATTAAATTTTGTCGACTCGCAGCTCCCTTTCGGCGTGGTCTCTTTTATATTTCGTTCCAGCACAGACAACCACTGCGGGAACAAACTGAGGTCGTTATTAACAATTTCCCGATATCCGAACAGTTTTTCACTGCCGCCAGCAGCTGTGGTCGCCGCAGCCCCCGATACCACTAGCAGGAGGATAAGCCCTGCCATTAACTGCATATTTTTTCGCATTGGTGGGTATAATACGCAACTTGACTAACGGATGCAGCCAGTAAAACACTGTGAATATCAAAGCCCATATCTGCGCAGCCTGCCTTATCTGCCTCTTTTCCCCCACACGGCTTCTGGCTGCGCCAAGCGCCAGTCAACTGCAGAAAATGTTCGAGCAAGCAATGCAGACCCGCGAGTCTGGTAAAACATTTGAGGCGATCAAGCTTTTCGAAACCATTCTCAACAGCCAGCCGACGCTTAACCGTGTTCGACTGGAACTGGCTGTCGCCTACAACCAGGCCGCACGTTACGAAGACGCTATGCGTGAATTCAAAAAGGTGCTCGATGATCCATCGACACCCGAAAATGTCAAACTCTCGATACTCGCGTATCTTGGCCAGCTAAACAGCGACGAGCTTAAGCCAGCCTCTCATCATAACCTTTCTTATTACGTCAATATGGGAGCGCTGCAGAATTCAAATATAAACGCCACCCCCGGTGCGGGTCTCTCACCTATCACCGGCATCAATACAGCTGCAAAAATTTCTTCATTCGGCATTCATACTGACATCAGCGCCTCGGACCGCTTCAGATTAAAATCACCCATGGACGTCCTGGGCTCTGCCGCCTATTTTGAATGGCAAACTCAGATTGGCCTGAGCAGCACGCATTATTCCAAAACCAGTAAATACGATTACCACGTGATCAGCGTCGCTTCGGGCCCGGCAATGTCTGCCCCGGGGCGCTGGCGCTCCAATATCAGCCTGCGGGTTGATCAGATTCTGCTCGGTGGATCTCAGCTGGCAGCTTTCGCCTCGGTCAATCCACACATCACCTTCGACCTTGGGCACTACCGTGATCTCACATTCGAAGGCACCTATACCAAACGCAATTATGACCAGCTCGCCGATTATGGCCGCGACAGCAGCGAAGCGATGCTTGGCTCAGGATACAACACTCTGATCAACCATCAGCGTCTTGGCCTGGAAGGCGGTTTTCGTCTGCGGCAGAACCAGGCCAATAACGCCGGCTACAGTTATGACGATACCGAGCTCTATTTCAGCAGCTTTGCTGCCCTCTCCGAGCAGACCGCTATATACCTGCGCCTGAATCATCATCACTACCGCTACGTCGGGATTGACCCAACAACTTTGATCAAACGCGACGAAACCGAATCACTGTATGCGATTGGCTATAACCGTGATCTGCACGATGGCATACTGAAACACTGGACCTTTAATCTGGAATTTTCCGCTGATAGGAATACATCAAACGTGGGAGATTATAAGTTTCATCGCAACCAGATCAGCGCTAACGTTTCGCGATACTTCCAATAGCGTAAAGCAAGTCGACATTATTTTGATCAATATTCAATCAAAAAACCATGATAGGGCAATAATTAACCAAACTTAAATACAGTATGTATATATTTTCGACAAATGTCGGAATATATTACTAAATTCTAATATGCCACATAATCTTCTCGTCTTTGCCATCTAACGAAAACTCTACACCGAAAAAACTCAAGTAACAGATTGATATTCAATGTTTATTTTAACTTTTCGTACTTGTCATTAAATCCACCAGTCGATTCCGTAGCATCAACGGCGCATAAATTGTCGCATTTTTTTGATAGCGCTCCTGGTAAAATCTTACACTCTTGCCAAAACTATGATAATCAGCAGGGCTTTTTAGTATAATAAGCTAGTGGTGAGAACTTAAAGTATTGAATGCAAATGACTTTATTTAAGTTGGCATGAATACTGTATGTAATCGTCACATAAATGCAACTAAACCAGCACCCAAATGTGCACAAAACTTATGAAACCTGTAAACGCTAAAACATTAAGCTATTTCTGTGCAATCGCACTTGGCATTCTACTGACAAGTACCGCAGCGCAGGCAGACAGTAAACAAACGTCAACAGATAAATACGTGGACTCAGTGTACAGCTGGGGTTCATGGGAACTGGGTGTAGAACCGGCGGCTGGCGGGCCGGTAGCATTGCCAAACAATGCAGTTTATAACCGCCCCCCCAATGTGCATTTCAGGCCGAATGACAATAGCGTGTATGGCCTGAACAGACACAACGTGACAACTGTTTCACTGAATCCTACGCCAGCACCTACACATCTCCCACCAACCGTTGGTCCTGGCGTTGCACCGCCTGGCACCCCGATCAGCTGGTAATTGCGTTTTACAAATGAGGTGTGAAGTCATGAAAGTTTTGAGTCTGATTACCGGTTTGCTGTTCGCCGCTGCATCATCAGCAACATACGCCGCTCCTGTTAGCTTTGCCGGTTATGATCTAACAGCCACTTCCGACGCCGCCACGATCAACTCTGGCACCTATTATGACTGGAATGATAACGTGGTTACTGATCCGACCCCTTATCTCACCTATACCGACGCTAGCAGCTTCGGAACCTATGTGTACAGCAAGTCCGACAACGCTTCTTTAACTGTTAGCTTCAGCAATCCTTTTTACAACGGTGCAGGCAATGACCTGGCACTGTTTTTTGTCGGTGATACAGTCACCTCTGTCGAGGTCGCGATCGGCAACTCTGTACAAACTATCGACCTGCAAAGCACCGGCCAGGTCGTGACTTACCCGCAGACAGGATCATCGTATAACCTGACAGTAGGGTTGATCGATCTAAGTGGATTTAATGTACCAGGCAACACCGCCGTATCCAGTTTCAGGTTGATAACAAGTCCTATCACCCTGGATAATGGCAGCCACACCGCTGCAGGGCTATCACTAGCTGGCAGTATGTATAACACCCAGCAGCCTTCTCCTGTACCTTTACCGTTGCCTGCCCTGTTGTTCGGTTCAGGCCTGGGTGTACTAGGTCTGTTTGGCCGCCGTAAGCGTGGTTTGAAAAGCTAGACCCTTTCGAGTTCGACCAGCTCTTGCTTGATATCGAGCTGGGGCAACACATCGTACAAAGCTGCCTGTAAGGCTTCCTCTATAACAGGATGGTAAAAAGGCAGCTTCAACATATCGAACACGGTTAGTTCCTGCTGGATTGCCCAGGCAATCAGATGCGCCAGATTTTCACCTTTGACGCACACCATCGCAGCCCCTAGCAAACGGCCATCACTGCGTTGTGCATATATTCTCAACACGCCACGATTTTTGCCAAGAATAAGCGCGCGCCCTACCGGGCCGAACTGTATCTCGCCGATGGCAATGCTTTGCTCATCGAGCTCGTTTAACTGCGCACCCACAATAGCGATATTCGGTTCGCAAAAAGTAATCCCCAGGCATGTTTTGCGTTTGAACGCGACCACAGGCTGATGCACTGCGTTGTATCCTGCGACCCGGCCTTCGTGCCCGGCTTCGTGCAACACCGGACGATCAGCATTAACATCACCCGCGATGAATATCGGCAGGTCACCGAGCTGCATGGTCAGCGGGTTATATTCGGGTATTCCACTGGCATCCAGCACTGCGCCTGTTTTTTCCAGATCCAGCGATTCCAGATTCGGTTTGCGGCCGAGACTCGCCAGCACCTTTTCCACCACCACGCTCTGCTCACCACAACGCACTTCGACTTTGCCGTCCTGTGCGCACAGTTGTGCCGGCTCGCCCAGCCAGAGTGAAAATTCTTTACCGACGATATCGATCACCTGCTGATTCACCGCTTCATCCTGCAAGCCCGCTACACGAGTTAACTGATCGACCGCAGTCACCTCGACCCCTAATCGGTTCAGCGCCTGGCCGAGTTCCAGCCCGATCGCACCCAGCCCGATCACCGCCAGCGACGCTGGCAGTTCTTCGAGCTCAAAAATCGTGTCTGTTGTGAGCACGTGCTCGGCAAAATCGACCCAGGCCTCTGGCACGACGGGGGTTGATCCAGTCGCGATAATAATGTTGCCGGCACGAATCTGTTCGCCGTTCACTTCGAGAGTGTGGACATCGACAAATTTTGCGTAACCGTCGATGAGATGCGCTTCATCTAGCTCATCGGTGACATGCAGCGTCCGGTCAACAAACATATCGCGCAAATCCTGTACATGCTCCAGTGCTGCTGCCGCGTCCAGAGAGAGCTCATCTGCGCCATCGATGCCTTCACGCTCGAAAAGCTTACGGCGCTGAAAATCTTCCGCCACCTGCACCATCACTTTTGATGGCATGCAGCCAACGCGCGCGCAGGTAGTGCCCAGCTCTCCGCCATCGATCAGGACAAAGTTGTCTGTTTTTTTACGCACCTGCGAAAGCGCAAACAGGCCAGCGCTACCCGCGCCGATAATGGCAACATCAACTTCTCGGACCATGCTCTTCTCCAGAAAAATCAAACTAGGATAACGGCTTTCCCTGTGCAGGAAAACCCTGATTATCGCTCCGTGCTGTCCACGCTCCAAAACACACGGTGATAATCACGGCTTGACCCGCAAAAATGACGGGTTTAGACTACGTCTAAAGAAAAAAGGTGTAGACTTTGTGTCCGCCGATTTTGATTTACACAACCACTGGAGAGAAACCATGAACTTAAAAGGCAGCAAAACCGAACAAAGCCTGAAGGATGCTTTTGCAGGCGAATCACAGGCCAACCGCCGTTACCTTTACTTCGCAGCCAAGGCAGATGTCGAAGGTTACAACGATGTATCTGCTGTATTCCGTTCCACTGCAGAAGGCGAAACCGGTCATGCCCACGGCCATCTGGAATATCTCGAGCAGTCTGGCGACCCGGCCACTGGCCTGCCCATCGGCCCTACAGGTGACAACCTGAAATCAGCCATCGCTGGCGAAACCCACGAATACACCGATATGTACCCGGGTATGGCCAAAACCGCTCGTGAAGAAGGCTTTGACGAAATCGCCGACTGGTTTGAAACTCTGGCCAAGGCCGAGCGTTCACACGCCAACCGCTTCCAGAAAGCTCTGGACGGGCTCGACGCCTGATTGTATTTTTGCAGATAAAGCCACAGAGCCGGTGACACACCGGCTCTGTGTTCTCTGGCCCACTAAAATACGGCGAACACTTTATGAGAGAAGGAAACCTGGAAGCGCCAACCCGTCACCCACTCGGCCATGAAAAAACCGAGTTCTGGGATGAAGATGCGCTCTACGAAGAACTCGAACGCGTTTTTGATATTTGCCACGGCTGTCGACGTTGTGTCAGTCTGTGCGGTTCCTTCCCCACCTTGTTCGACCTGGTCGACGAATCAGAAACTTTTGAAGTCGACGGTGTTGCTAAAGCCGATTACTGGAAAGTCGTTGATCACTGTTATTTATGCGACTTGTGTTACATGACCAAATGTCCTTATGTGCCACCGCACGAATGGAATGTAGATTTTCCACATTTAATGCTGCGCGCCAAAGCGATCAAGTTTAAAAAAGGCGACATCAAAACGCGAGATCGACTGATTACCTCAACCGATGCGCTGGGTAAGTTCGCCAGCATCCCAGTGATCACACAAACAGTCAATGCAGTAAATGCGAACAGAACCTCACGCAAATTGCTCGACAGCACGCTGGGCATTCATCAGGACTCGCTGCTGCCAAAGTATCATTCCAGCACGTTACAAAAACGCGTACATAAGCGCACAGCCAAAACAATTGAAGCCACAACAACACAATCAACCACTGGCAAGGTGGCTTTGTTCGCCACCTGTTATGGCAATTACAATGAGCCCGACATTGGTGAAGATCTGATCACGGTGTTTGAACACAATAACATTCCTGTCATTCTTGCCCAGAACACCCAATGTTGCGGCATGCCAAAACTTGAACTGGGTGACCTGGCATCGGTCGCGCGCGCGAAACAAAACAACATTGCCATACTATCCAGACTGGTAGACGATGGCTGGGACATTGTAACCCCGGTGCCTTCCTGCACACTGATGTTTAAACAGGAATTACCGCTGATGTACCCGGATGATGCTGATGTCATCAAAGTGAAGCAGGCAATGTTTGATCCGTTCGAATACCTCATGCTGCGCCACAAAGAAGGCCTGTTAAATACCGAATTCAAAAAAACGCTGGGCAAGGTGGCTTACCACGTTGCCTGTCATTTACGGGTGCAGAATATCGGCATGAAAACCCGCGATGCCCTGCAGTTAATCCCCGATACCGAAATTATTACTATCGAACGTTGTTCCGGTCATGATGGCACCTATACTTTCAAAACCGAATTTCACGACACTGCAATGAAGATTTGCCGCCCGGTAGTCAACAAGGTCAAAGAGTCCAGCCCTGATTATTACACCAGCGATTGCGCCATGGCTGCGCATCACATCGAAGCTGGCCTAAACGACAACAGCAAGCCGGTGCATCCGCTCAGCCTGCTACGTAAAGCCTACGATATTTGAGTACACTCATGTCTAAACTACAACGTTCTGAACTGTATACCCTGGAAAAATATGCCGAGATTCGAAACGAATTTCGTAAAAAAATTATTGCTCACAAGGAAAACCGGCGCGTCGAGATTGGCCAGCATCTGTTACTGCTGTTTGAAGACAAACTCACCATGCAATATCAGATTCAGGAGATACTGAAAGCTGAAAAAATTTTTGAAGCGGAAGGCATCGAAGAAGAGCTTGAAGCCTACAACCCTCTGATACCTGATGGCAGCAACTGGAAAGCGACCATGATGATCCAGTATGACGATATCGAAGAACGCAGAAAGATGCTGGGCGAACTTGTCGGTATTGAAGATGTGACCTATATGCAGGTCGAGGGTTTCGACAAGGTGTTCCCGATCGCTGATGAAGATTTATCGCGCGATGATGAACATAAAACATCAGCGGTGCATTTTTTACGTTTCGAACTGACCCCGGACATGATCAGTGCCGCGAAACAGGGCAATCCAGTCTATGCAGGCGCTGAACACGAAAAGTACAGCCACACAACAAAGCTTGCGGACCATACCAGGACCTCGCTGGTCAGTGATTTTGACTAAGCTGCTTTCAAACAACCAATAAAAAAAGCCCGGCAATCGGGCTTCTTTTTGGCGTAGAACTTTTGAAAATTATTTTTCCTGGCGCTGCGACACCCGAATAATCAAATCAGTATCCACCACTTTTAAATTCTCAGACAGACCTGGCAGATCACCAATCTCGAGCAACGCGCCATCGACATCGTACAAATCTCCGGTATCGAGATTATAAATGTGATGGTGAGCACTATTGTTAGAATCATAGAACACGCGCTCACGGTCGATCAGTACTTCGCGTACCAGACCCTTGCTCGCAAACAGTCCCATGGTGTTATACACCGTAGCTCTGGAGACTCGATGCCCGTCATGATTGACACCTTCGAGAATTTTTTCTGCGGACAAATGCTGTGGCCGCTGAAACATGTGCTGAGCAATTTCCAGGCGTTGCCGAGTAGGCGTGATCTGGTATTGTGTCAGTAGATCCTTTATCTGGTCTGCATCAAGTCCGTATTCAATAATCTGTTTATTCATACCACGATTATATGCAATCTTTCACGAAAATACTTGCCGATACGGATTGTCAGGCGCCGCTCATCAGAAAGTTTCTGCGGTTCATAATGCCCGATCCCAGTCATCGGGCACCAGAAACAGGCGTGAATACCTATCACCGCTGATCCGCGCCAGACACAGAGGCAGGCGATATTCGTTCTGCCCGATAGCCGCCTCCAGCTCTCGCCAGCGATAACGCCCTGTGCTGTCATCAAGCGCGCTGTGCTCGGACATCCAGCCCGAACGCAGCAAAGGATGAAACCAGTCGTCATCGTTTACCTGTGCCCGGAGATCAGCGAGCCGGAACCAGCGACTGTGCAAATGGCTCGCGCAGGCCCCCTGCGGTGGCAGCGGTAGCAACTGCTCATGAGGATAAAACAGGCGGCCTTTCAGAATCACCGCACAACCAGCGATATCAATCCCCTGTTCGTGCAGCAGCGCCTGTGTCTGCGGCAGGCGGCACAACTGTGACTGCCGTTCGCGCAGGTGCTTAAGCTTGATATCGAGGCGGTCACGCCTGCCCGGTCCGTGCCAGTTACCCGGCTGGCGCGTATCAGCCACGCCCAGATAAAACTTGACCGCTACCTCCCAGTGATAATTCAGACCATCCAGGTTATCGCGAACAATAAAATCCAGCTCACCCAGAGTAGCGCCGCCCTCGCGGATCGGCAGGTTGCGAGCGAGCAAATCATAGCGTTGACTCGCTTCCAGCCAGTACGCCCACAGGGTTTCAAAATAATTGCCCAGCCGCCGGTCTTTTTGCGCCGCCACCGCTCTCAACAATGGAGCTGGATCCTGATCAAGCGCCTGCAGCCAGCCCGCCGAATCGGTGTAGCGGTGCTGATACCAGGTATCATCGAACCACTCGCAATCGGGGCTATCCGACAACATCAGGGGTGGGCTCGCTATCGCCCAGGCCAGATCACGCACCACGTCGTGCCTGTAATTTTGTTCGATTGCGATTGTATCTCGCGGCATTGGCTGAAAACCTCTTTAAATCAATACTATACTATCTAGACTGTGGCTTGCTAAATAGCAGCCATGGGCGTCACAGCAGAATGAAACACAACAGGGACTGAATTTTTTATGTTATTTCTAAAGAAACAATGGCAAAAGCGCATGCAGGCGTTTTCTATTGCAACACCTGCCGCATACTCCGGTTTTATGTTGTTTCTGGCGTCCGTCGGCTACGGCTTTTTACTGCTGTTTCCTCTGCTTGCGCTGTGCTCGCTGTTGTTGCTGGGCATTCATGTCTGGCATAATCCGTCCTTTACCAGCTGGCAATTATCCGACTGGGTACTGGCCGCTTCTCTGCCCGTTATCAGCGCTTTGTGCCTGTACCAGAGTCTGCACATTTTTAAAGTCCGTCCTCCGCTACCACCCGGCCGTCCCTTATTGCGTAAAGACTTTCCGGTACTGCTCGATCGTATCGATGAACTTTGCAAAACCTACGGTGCGCCAAAGATTGATCATGTTAAATTAAATACACGGTTTGAAATCCGGATAGTCTGCACACCGAAAACGGGGTTTCCAGCAGGCTGCATCAATACTTTGTTGATCGGCCTGCCAGTGATGTCCTGCATGTCCCCGCTGCATCTCAAACTTTTACTGGCGCGTGAAATTGGTCACCTTGCGCTTCGCAAACATCATTACATGCGGCGCATTATGTATCTCAACTTTATCTGGCAACAATATGCTGCGTACTACGCTGAACACTGGCAACCGAACACCGCTTTACTACGGCTGTTCTTTGTGCCTTACGCCAGTTTTTTCAATATCAGTGTAACGCCCGCCATTCGTCAGGAGTGTTTCGTTAAAGACCGTTGTCTGCTTGATATAGCACCGCCCAACAATGTTGCTGATGTTATCGCTATACATGCCATTAAGCGACGTTATCTAAACGAAAGCTTCTGGCCTGTTCTCAACAACAAGGCATTCACCGAAGCCAGGCCACCGTACTTGCCTTATAGCGCCATGGGAATAATCATTAACAAATCTCTGAACAAAGTCAGCACACAGATACTCTATGAAGCGGAAATGGCGCGCGCTCCCGAGATCGACAGTAATATACCCAATTTACGCGAGCGCCTGCTCGCCATTGGTTACGATGACTTTGTCGTTCCCGAGGGTAAAGCGGATAATGCGGCAAAGCATTTTCTGGGCGAGTCTTTTGCAGAAATCCAGAAACAAATGGATAACATCTGGTATCTAAAAAATAAAAGCATATGGGCTATGCGATACAAACGCGGCATGGAAGAAAAAGCGCGCCTGAAAATCCTGCACGACCAGGCGGTACAGGGATTACTATCAAATGACGAAGCACATGAATATCTGCTGCTGATAGAAAAACACATTCCTCTGGAAAAAGCATTGCCTTATTATAACGAGATACTCAAGACCAATTCACTGGATGCCAAAGTCTGCTACGAAGCTGGGCGGCTACTGTTAACAGCGGGTGATGAGAAAGGTATTTCTGCATTGCAAATGGCAATGGACTTATCGGACGCCCTGACAGTCGATAGCTGTCAGCACATCATTGAATATCTGACAAAAACAGGCGATACCAAGAAAGCACAGGATTATCGCCGTAAAATTCTTGCTTACCAGGTGGAGTCTTGAGTACTGATCAGCAACCTGAACGCGTCGCACTATTCCCCCTGCACACCGTACTGTTTCCTGAATGCACGCTTCCTTTGCAGATATTTGAACAGCGTTATTTGCGCCTGATAAAAACCAGTTTACAAAATGAACAGGGCTTCGTAGTTGTTCTTATTAGTGCGGGCAAGGAAGTCGGAGCACAACCTGATGTTTTTAGCATCGGCTGCTACGTGACCATTACTGACTGGGAAACACTCGACAATGGCCTGCTGGGCATTACCATACAGGGGCAACACCGCGTGCGGATATCAAATCCATGCGCCCAACATGATGGCCTGTTGATGGCTGAGGCAGAGGTGCTTCACGATGACAGCACTCATGAGGCTGCGCTGCTCGAAGAATATTCCGATCTGGTTGACACGCTCAGACATCTCGAACAACACCCGTTTACTGCCAGCCTGAAAATGAAATTTGACTACAGTAGCTACTCAGATGTCTGCAATAAATTATCGTATTTACTGCCGGTAACCAATCAGGTGAAACAGTCTCTGCTCGAAATGGATTCGCTTGAGCAACGCATGCAAATGCTGCGCTCTGCGATTGCACAATTACAGGCCTGATTCCCCGACGCCTTCACAGCCTCACAACAATGCCTGCGCAATTGCGACTTTACATGTAGAATTAGCGCCATGATCTACGCTGCATTTATACACTGCTAATGGCCTGGTGGGGCACGCTCCTGGGAGGAGCACTCGGTTACATGCTCGGTGGCCCGCTCGGCGCCATGCTGGGTGCAGCCCTGGGGCGAAATTTTGATGTCGGCATCAATCTGACCGGACAGCACGCTTTTTCACCTGGCGATACCGAGCGTGTGCAGGCCGCATTTTTCACCGCCACTTTTTCTATTATGGGGCATGTCGCCAAGTCTGATGGCATTGTCAGTAATGATGAAATCGCCGCTGCCAGAAATATTATGGCGCAAATGCAGCTCGATGCTCGGCAACGTGATGCTGCCATCAAATTATTCAATGAAGGCAAGCAGTCTGGTTTCCCTCTGGATGAGGTCCTGAAACAGTTCAGGCACGAATGTCACGGCAGACGCAATCTGATACAGATGTTTATCGAAATTCAGGTTGCCACAGTACTCGCTGACGGAAAAATACATCCGGCAGAAAGAGACCTTCTGTATCACATTGCTGATACGCTTGGCTTCTCACGGCAGCAAATCGAGCAGTTTTTTCATTTTGCTACTGGCGGCAAGCAGGCAAGCAGCGCCTCTGCGCTGGAAGAGGCTTACGCTCTGCTTGGCGTGAAGACCACAGACGATGATGCCACTATTAAAAAAGCCTACCGGCGCTTAATGAACCAGCATCATCCTGATAAACTGGTCGCCAAGGGTTTGCCGGAAGAGATGATGAAACTGGCCACCACTAAAACCCAGCAAATCCAGAAAGCGTACGATCTGATCAAAAACAACAGACACTAAACGAGTATGTTATGGAAATTAAAGGCCCGCTCAATCTTGGCGTTATTGATAATGATGATGGCTCACGCGAGCTGCATCTCGATTTTACTGACGAATTTCGCGGCCTGAAGCCGGAGAAACAAAGCGAAGAGTTTCATGAGTTCCTGCTCTATTTGCGATCGGAAATCGACATACTGGAAGATCACGATCCGAATCGTCAGGGCATGCTGGCCATCCTGCAAATCTGCGAGCAAGCGCAACCTCGCATCGATGCCAATGAAATTCCGCTCGACGAAACCATCGTGGTCAAACTTGAGAGTTAACAGCCTGTTCGGCAATATCAGATTGGTTTAATCGAGCACGAACTCAAATCGCTCGCCATATTCATGACGACCCGTTTGCAGTCGTTTGTAATTGCGAATCATGATCGTGGTTTTTTCGATAACAGCGGCATCAAGCTTCGGCACATTAAGGCCTATCGTAATCGGTAACACAGGTTTGCCCTGCTGCTGAGAAACGGGCTGTGACTGGATTTCGATAAACTGACGCTGGCTGCTCTGATGGCTGCGTTGCGCGAGACTGGCCAGTGTATGCAATTCACATTGCCAGATCACATCAGCGCCATCGAAGCGGCCTTCAAATATAAATTCGGCTGATGAGTCGGTCAGTGATAACAGCTTAGCGGTTGGAGCCACTCAGCTCCCAGGCGTAAGCACAATCAAGTTCAGAAAGCACAGCGATCACACCGCTTTCGCCATCTTCCAGCATGGTGTGCACCGGGGTGCGGTTATTCATACGACGGTGGGGCGTATTCATCCAGCGTTTCCCCATGCCCGCATTGCGCGGATAGGTCGTGCGCAAGGCATCGATAATCCCCATCAGTCGAATCACCCGCCTGTAGATCGAGTCTTCATTGGGAAAGGCAGTATCCTTGCGGTATTTTTGCAAATGGCGAGAACGCTCGTTTGCAGGAAAATCCAGCACTGCGAGTATTTGTTCGCCCGACAGCCCCCAGTCATCGACCGCGCCCATAACGCGTTGGGTAACAATCAGTTTCTGTTCTTCTGTGAGGCCTTGCATAGTCGTTTACCAGTGCCGGTGACGGCTTATAACCAATGAATTAGAATTGATATATTAACACAGGTAATAAACACATTAATGAGCATCAAAACCGTACTAAGAATGGGGGATCCACGCCTTTCGCAGGTCGCGAAACCAGTGGCCAATTTTAATTCGGCCGAACTCGACCGCCTGATCAGCGACATGTTCGACACCATGCAGGCAGAAAACGGTGTCGGCCTGGCCGCACCCCAGATCGGCGTCGATCAACGTCTGGTGGTGTTTGGTTTCGAAAGCAATCCTCGCTATCCCGATGCGGTTGCGCTGCCAAAATCCGTGCTCATCAACCCTGTGATCACACCGCTCGACGATCACTGCGAAGATGACTGGGAGGGCTGTCTCAGCGTGCCCGGCATGCGCGGCCTGGTGCCGCGTTTTTCCCACATTCGCTACACCGGTTTCGATGCCAGCGGTGACCCCATTAAGGTCATTGCCGATGGCTTCCACGCCCGCGTGATCCAGCACGAATGCGACCATCTTGATGGAATTCTTTATCCCCAACGGATGCGTGATTTCCAGGAGTTCGGCTTTCTCGATGAGCTGCTCGCTGCTGGCCGCTTACAGACCCAGCCCTGCGACGATTAAAACCGCCCGGATATCGGTCAACCGAGCACAGAATAGCCATAAAACAGTATAATCGTCGCTCAAGGACTTAAAGGTGTTCAAAATGTTACGCACGCTCCTCGTTCTACTCTGCCTGCTGGTTTTTAACAGCAGTTTTGCCACCACCGTACTGCCCGTGTCCCTTGAACATATGGCGAAGAGCGCTGCTGTGATTTTTTACGGTCGGGTGACCAGCAACGAAGTCAAAGTGGATGATGTCAGCCATCGCGTGGCCACTTTCACCACCTTTGAAGTACTCAATTCAATCAAAGGCGCCAATACACCCACCTACACCATCAAACAGATCGGCGGCCGCTTACCTGGAAGCCAGCTGGTCACCCGAATCTACGGTGTACCACGCTTTACTGTGAACGCTGAATATGTTGTTTTTCTGCCGAAAGCCTCGCGCCTGGGCTTCGCCAGCCCGATAGGCCTGAGCCAGGGCAGCTATGATGTGCACACCGATGCCAGTGGTAATAAAACTGTGCGCGGCAGCGGCCTCGCCAGCAAGCCAGCCACAGCAAATACTGCCGGAGTACTGCGCGCCACCCCCACAAACACGCTGAGTAATTTTTTGCAAAATGTGCGCACACTGAGTGGTAATTGATATGTGTGCTTTTAAAAAATTACTACTGACGGCTCTGAGTCTATTTGCCTGTTCCAATACCTATGCAGGCGGGCCTTTGGCCGTTGATGGCAACACCCCTGTGCATTACTCGCCTGCCACTGTGACGCTTAATTTCGATATCGGCATGCTGGGATCACGTACCAATGCTCAGGCAGATAGCCTGGTACTTCAGGGCCTCGCGTTGTGGAACAACGTAGCTACGTCGAGCATAATCCTGACTCAGGGCAACGACCTGCCCGTGGATGTCGATGGCAGCAATTACGCCACTTACATACCTGATAAAGCGCAGGATAACCCAGCTGTTAACAACGACAACCTGAATCCTGTGGTGTACGACAGTGATGGATCGATTATCGATGACCTGTTTGGTGCCGGCCAAAGCGACTATATCGCGGGGTTAGCAGCCTCATCTTATATTCCCGGTACCGGCCTGTATAAAGAAGGCTTTATGGTACTCAATGGCAAAATGACGCTACCGCCTATATCTGAAAGTGATAGCGATATTGTCAACGAGGTCGCACATGAAATGGGGCATTTTATCGGCCTGGATCATAGCCAGCTCAATATCGATAATACTGAAACCTATTCAGGGACAAATCCAACTGCCTGCACGACAACAACGCAGGATAAATATCCTTTGATGTATCCTATATTGTGTCGACTGGAAAATACACTGCACGTCGATGATGTTGCAGCCGTCTCTACGCTGTATCCGAGCTCTGATATCAACTCGCACTTTGGACAGATCAATGGCATTTTTGTCGACACCAGCGGCCAGCCTATTCTGGGCGCCAATATCTGGGTTAAAAATACTTTAACAGGCGACGCCTACAGCGTTGTTTCCGATTATCTGTTGCAGAACACCGGCTACTTCAGCATCTATCTGCCACCGGGTGATTACACGCTGCACGCTGATGCAATCAACCCGATATTCTATGGTGCATCCAGTGTAGGACCGTATGCCTATACCCAGACAGACCCTTCATTCACATCGCCAAACCCGATAACAGCTGTTAATTATGAAGGCAGCACGCCCGGCGCTACACAAACCATCAGCATCACACCTAATGAGGCGGTTCATGTGAAATTTGTTGTTGATGGCTCGGGAGCAACCAGCCCGGGTACAATCATAAACTCGGTCGCAACGATAAACTCGTTCGCCCCACCCAGCTCATGGGGCAGCAGCGGTGCATTGTCACCCGAAGTTCTGCTGTTACTTGCTGCAGGCGTGTTCTATTTACGTCGCGAACAGGCACAGTCCTGAGTAACTGATCCGGCAAGCCCTGAGCATCAGGGCCTGCTCAATTTATATTTTTTAGTGATGCTTCGGACAACTGAGTGAAATCAATAAAGTCCTCATACACCATCGGCTTCGATACATAAAAACCCTGAATAACTTCTGTGCCGCGCCGTTTTAGAAACTCGAACTGTTCCGCATTCTCAACGCCTTCACCAATAACACCCAGTCCAAGACTATGCGCCATTGCAATAATCGCCTCACACAACGCGGAGTCATCTGGATCAATGCCGATGTCCTGCACAAAAGCCTTGTCAATTTTCAGCACATCAAACGGAAAACGTTTGAGATAACTGAGTGACGAATACCCCGTACCAAAATCGTCAATCGACAGCCTGATATCCATTTCCTTAAACTGGTTCATCGTCGTTATCACTTCAGGCACATCCTTCATTAACAGGCGTTCTGTTATTTCAAGTTCCAGACTGCGACCGTGCAAACCGTGCTTGCTCAGCAGCGAAGAAATAGCGCTGCCGATGCTCTTGCCGCGAAACTGTCTGCCAGACAGGTTGATAGCCATATAAAGATCGTTATTCTTAGCACTTTGTTGCCAACGATTAATATCTCTACAGGCGGTATCAATGACCCAGTTACCGATATCGACTATGATGCCGCTCTCTTCCGCCAGCGGTATAAACATTTCTGGTGAAACATCGCCAAGCTCCTCATCATGCCAGCGCAACAGCGCTTCAGCACCCACAATGGCCGTGCTCTGAGCATTCATTAAAGGCTGATATTTAAGATAGAAACGACCATCCTCAAGCGCATGACGTATCTTGTTATCCAGCTCAACGCGTTTGATAACAAAATCACTCATGTCTGGCGTGAACACCTCACAGCCGCCGCTTCCTTTGCGTTTACTGCGATACATGGCCGTATCAGCGTTGCGCAGCAATATGTGAGGGTCTTCCCCATCTCTGGGGAAAACAGCTATCCCAACACTTGCCGTAATTGTGAATTCAATATCTTCGATCACGCATGGTTTTGAAACCGTCAGCATGATCTCACGCGCCTTATTCTGTATAGCTTCCATATACTCGGTGTCAGCTGTTCCGATATCTCCTCCGACTTCCGCCATCATGACCAGAAACTCATCGCCGCCTAAACGTGCAACCGTATCCACATCCCGCACACAGAACCTTAAGCGCTTGGACATTTCTATCAGGAATTTATCGCCTGCCTCATGGCCCAGCGTATCGTTAATGTTTTTAAAATGATCAAAGTCCATATATAAAATAGCAATTCGCTTGTGTTCCCGAATCGCATTGGCGACTGCCTGCTGCAGACGATCATAAGCTAATGAACGATTTGGTAACTCGGTTAGCTTGTCGTAGTTCGCCTGATACAGAAGTCGCTCTTCATAATCCTTGCGCAAAGAAATATCTTCCTTAATAGCAAGATAATGGGTCGTCGTACCTTGATTATTTTTAATCGGAGAAACGGTAACGTTTTCCCAGAACAGGTCACCGTTTTTCTTTCTATTGTATAGCTCTCCAGTCCATGACTGACCGGCACAGATTGTATTCCACATATTTCTGAACTGGGACTCCTGAGTATATCCTGACTTCAGGAAGCGCGGGTTTTTGCCTACGACTTCTTCAACACTATA
>CAYRNH010000025.1:0-2146 GCA_964425515.1 uncultured Thiotrichaceae bacterium
CTCGCCCGTGGGTGCGACAAATTTGACTGGATCAAATTTGAACGCGTGCTTTTACGCGGCCCGAAGGGTAAGGCGCAGGGATGCGCCGCATAGTACCCACTACCACCGAAATTATATACATGGGAAAAGCTAGATCCCCGACACAAACATTCGGGGATGACGGACTTTATCCGCATTCGTAGGGATGACGGACTTTTTCCGCCTTCGCGGGAATGACGGACTTCGTCCGCTTTCGCGAGGATGACAAATCACACGGAACATTCTCAAATCCCGCCTGTCACATGACCGCAGCCAGCAAATCCGGCTGCAATGCCTGAATAATACAAACAAAGCTTGCATACATTATTAATTACTGAATAATACAGCCGCATGTCTGCACTTATCTCGGTCAAAAATCTATTCCGCTATTACGGCGATCACTGTGCTGTCGACAATATTAGTTTTGAACTGAACGCCGGTGACATCCTTGGCTTTCTTGGCCCCAATGGTGCTGGCAAGTCCACCACCATGCAGGTTCTGAGTGGTAATCTGGCGCCGAGCTCGGGCGAAGTACGTATTAATAATATTGATCTGCTGGACGATCCGCGCGCGGCCAAACGTGCGCTGGGCTATCTGCCCGAACAGCCACCGCTATATAAAGAATTGAGCGTGGATGAATATCTGCATTTTTGCGCCCGGCTGCACCGTATTCCACGCAGCGAAATCAGCAAAGCGGTCGATCTGGCGAAACAGCGCTGCGGTCTGAGCCAGACCGGGCGACGCCTGATCGGCAACCTGTCCAAGGGTTATCAGCAGCGTGTGGGTATTGCCCAGGCGATTGTGCATTCACCCGAAGTGATCGTACTCGATGAACCCACGGTGGGGCTGGACCCGATTCAAATTCTTGAAATCCGCGACCTGATCACCGAACTGGGTAAAACCCACGGCATTATTTTATCGACCCATATTCTTCCCGAAGTGCAGGCGGTATGTAATCGGGTGCAGATCATCAATCGCGGCAAACTGATGTTTGCAGCGGAGATGAGCGAGCTGCTGGAAAAACAGGAAACCGGTATTTTCGAAGTGGCTTTCGCGCGCGCACCTGCGCTGGATGTGCTGAACCAGCTGCCTTATGTGACCGGTGTCAGCACCTCTGACTATGGCCGTTTTGTGTTACACACCGAGCGTGTCAGCGCGGAACGGATTGCCAAAGACGCGGTGGAAAATGACTGGGGCCTGCTGCGCCTGATTCCCACGCAACGCACGCTGGAGCAGGTGTTTATCGAGCTGACACTGGCAGACAATGCTTCAGCCGAACACACCGCAGAAGCAGAGACCGTGGAGAACGCAGCATGATTCTCACCATTGCCCTGCGCGAATTACGCAGCATGTTTTTGTCACCGCTGGCCTGGACCGTGCTTGCGGTGGTACAGCTGATTCTGGCCTGGATGTTCTTCACCCAGATCGATGCGTTTTTTGCGATTCAGTCACAGCTCACCACCCTGCCCAATGCCCCCGGCGTTGTGGATCTGGTCGTGGCACCGCTGTTTCAGATCGCCAGCATTGTATTACTCATGGTGACACCGCTGCTGACCATGCGCCTGATCAGTGAAGAACGCCGCAATGGCACACTGAGCCTGCTGCTCTCGGCACCGGTGAATAATACCGAAATCGTGCTGGGTAAATATCTTGGCATAGTGATGTTCATGTTTTTGTTCGTCGCAATGATTACCCTGATGCCTTTATCTTTATCGCTGGGCACCACGTTAGATTACGGCAAGCTGTTTGCCGGTATGCTGGCGCTGTTTTTATTGTTGTCGGCATTCTCGGCCGCAGGTCTGTACATGTCCTCGCTGACATCCAGTCCAATCATTGCTGCAGTGAGCACCTTCGGTCTGCTGCTGTTGCTATGGGTTATGCAAAGCAGTGGCGCGCAGAACGTTGATGGTGTGATGGCGTATCTGTCGCTGCTCGCTCATTTTTCACCGATGCTGCGCGGCCTGATTAATACCACCGACCTGATTTACTTTGCCCTGTTCATTACCATCTTTGTCGTTCTGAGTATTCGGCAGATGGATTCGCAGAGGCTGCAGTCATGAAGCTGTTTGCACACATTCATTTTGCTGACGCATCGCTGACGACGGCCTGGTTTTTAATCGTGGATTCC
>CAYRNH010000025.1:2246-15142 GCA_964425515.1 uncultured Thiotrichaceae bacterium
TCCCGCCAGAAACGCGCGGGAATGACGGTATAGAAAAATGCAAATTAATAAACGCACACGCATACTGCTACAGGTTCAGAAATATATTTTCATCATTCTGCTGCTGTGCGCGGCCGGGATGCTGGCGTGGCTGAGCACAAAACATTCCAGCCAGTTTGACTGGACCGCGAACGCACGCAACAGTCTTTCAAAAAGCAGCGTCGCTCTGCTGAAAACCCTGAAAGATCCGGTGGTCGTAAATGTTTACGTGAAAAACAATCCTTCCATTTCCAAGGCTGTTACAGAAATCCTGGACCGCTATCAACGCGTCAAGTCAAATTTCACTTTTCATTTGATCAATCCTGATATTGATATTCAGCAGGCACAACGCGACAAGGTGACCGCCACTGGCCAGATTATTATCGAATATGAGGGACGCAAGGAAACCCTGGGCTCGCTCAGTGAAGAAAAAATCAGCAGTGCGCTGCTGCGCCTGAGTCGCGGTACTGCGCGCAAAGTTGTGTTTCTCACCGGTCACGGCGAACGTGATCCTGATATCAAGGATAATCGCAACTACAGCAAGCTGGCCGCCGAGCTCACCAGCAAAGGTTTCAAGATTGAAAAACTCAGCCTGCTGGAAAAACCCATCCCGGACGATACCCGGATGCTGGTGATCGCCTCGCCTGTGCACGAACTGCTCAAAGGCGAAGTTGAACGCATCAGCAAATACATTGATAACGGTGGCAATCTGCTGTGGCTGGCGGACCCGGGTAAACTGTATGGCCTGGGCAGCCTTGCCAAAAAACTGGGTGTGGTGTTTCAACCCGGCGTGGTGGTAGACGACAACATCAATCTGCGCGCAACCTTGCAAATTCAGCAGCCAACGGTGATCCCGGTACTGGAATATTTCCCACACCCGGTCACCAAGGGGATTAATTACAATACGCTGTTCCCGCTGGTGCGTGGCGTGGGCTTCGCCTCCAGGGAAGACAAGGTCTGGAAACATGAACCGCTATTCCGTTCATTCCAGAAAAGCTGGACCGAAACCGGTGATATCAACAAAAAGATTGTGTTCAATACCGCCGATGGCGATATCGCTGGCCCGATTACGCTGGGTGTTGCACTGGAACGCCAGCTGCACCCGGATAAAGACAAAACTTCGGGCAAGGCCAGCCAACGTATCGTAGTGGTTGGCGACAGTGATTTTCTCAGCAACGCCTTTATCGGCGCAGGTGCGAACCTGTCACTGGGCATGAATATGTTCAACTGGCTGGTCGGTGACGATAACCTGATCGCGGTCGAACCCAAGTCAGCGCCCGATACTCACCTGAGGCTGAATGATAACGAGCGAATAGCGATCAGCGCTGGCTTTTTCTTCATCGTTCCCGGCTTGTTACTGGTTGTGGGTTTTGGACTCTGGTTTAAACGTCGCAAGCGGTAACTGTCGCTTATGTTTTCTCGTTTACTGACAAATATTATTCTGCTCGTAGTCGTCGTCACGCTGGGTATTTTTATCTATGTTACCCGCAATGATGGTGTCGTCGATCATCGCCTGACCAAACTTGATGCAAAAAACGTTAGCCAGATCAGTATCTATCATAATGGTCGTGACCTTGAGCTGAAAAAAATCGACAAACACTGGCGCATGCTAAAACCCACTGATATTGATGCCAATGATTTTCGGGTCGGCTCGGTGCTCAATATATTGTCCACAGACAGTCTTGGCAGTTATGACCCGGCCAAACTAACGCTGAGCAAATACGGTCTTGAAAAGCCCAAGACCTGGATGCTGATTGGTAAACTCAAAATTGAATTTGGCATCGACAATCCGATCAATCACAGCCGTTATGTACTGGTCAACGGCAAAGTACATACGATCAGCGATCAGTTCTACCCGTTGATATCCTCTCAGTTCGGCACCCTGGTTTCGCCTAACCTGTTGCCGCGAGGCGCAAAAATCACACGTATCAAGCTGCCGGACCAGACTCTGAGCAAAGACAAAATAGGCTGGACCAGCACCAACACCCATCTCACCACCGATGCGATACAAAAACTGGTCGATGCCTGGACAGACGCACAGGCGTTTGGTGTACACACCTATGAACCACAGATGAAATCGAAAGGCAGAATCGAGGTGAGTATCGAGTCTCAGAAAAAGCCGCTGATTTTTGAGATCAGCGATCTTCATCCATGGATGATCATTGCCCGGCCGGCGCTTAATGTTGAATATCACTTTGGTCTTAAATATATCGACCGTTTGTTACACCCCGGCGCAAAAAAATCCAAAGCAACCAGTAAAAACAGTTCGACTCCAGCGCCAGGCCACACTTTGCCGCCTGCTGTGCACAATACCATCGTAAAACACTGACGCCCGTGCGACACCCGGTCGCTTTCAACGCTACCTGATTGCCGTATAATGTGTCTTTGTATCAAAATCCCGAGACTGCTGGTATGAACCGATTCGGCCTGGATTCATTTTTTCTGCGCTTCATTTTTGCCGCCACGGTGGCATTTGCCACCTACAATGCAGAAGGATTCTCATACTTTCACTGGATTTTGAACAATCTGGGCCACCTGAACCTGTACATGGCGCTCGCCGCTGTGGTTCTGGTGTTTTGCTGGATCATGCTGATACGCTCCAGTATCGCCTCGCTCAGCCTTATCGGATTTTCACTGGTCACGATTGCTTTCGCACTGCTCGCCTGGTTGATCATCCATCGGCTGGGATTGAATGCCAGTAGCAAGGGCGCGATTATCTATATTATCGAACTGGCGATTGCGTCCGTGCTGAGTATCGGCGTGCCCTGGTCGCGCATCAAACGTAAGTTCTTACCACAGCAAAATGAAAAACCCGTCGATAAAAAAAGCAAGGATAAAATTTCTCAGGCTACGAACAGTGATCAGAGTGAAATAGATAACACCCAGAAGACCCCACCGCCCGTCGATTACGACGCAACGCAGCTAATCGACAAACCCGAATAAACCCACTCCATGCCAGAACTCCCCGAAGTCGAAACCAGTCGTCGTGGTATCGAACCGCATATTCTCAATCAAACCGTGGTCGATGTTGTTATTCGCCAGCATCGCCTGCGCTGGCCGATTCCGCGCAAGCTTCCTGAATATTTAAAAAACAGGACCATCAACAGCGTCAACCGGCGCGGCAAATATTTATTGTTAGCGGTCGATACCGGCACAGTGATTATTCATCTTGGTATGTCGGGCAGCCTGCGCATATGTGAACTCGACCGCCCGTTCGACAAGCACGATCATTTCGATCTGGTTCTGAGCAATCAAAAAATATTACGCCTGCGTGACCCACGTAAATTTGGCTGTGTTTTATGGACTGACAAGGCTGTGGAAGAACACAAACTGCTCAGTAAGCTTGGCCCCGAACCGCTGAGCGATGATTTCGATGGCGAGGTACTTTTTCAAAAATCGCGCAAGCGCAGTTGCTCGATCAAATCGCTGATCATGAACAGTCAGATCGTGGTGGGTATTGGCAACATCTATGCCTGTGAAGCATTGTTTCTTTCTGGCATCAACCCAAAACGCAAAGCCGGATCAATCAGCAAAGCGCGCTGCGCCACCCTCGCCAACACCATCAAGCAGGTACTGGCTGCCTCCATCGAACAGGGCGGCACTACGCTGCGTGACTTTAGTCGCGAAGACGGGCAGCCCGGGTACTTTGCGCAAAAGCTGTATGTATACGGCAAAGCCGATACAGACTGCCCTCAGTGCCACTCGACCATAAAACAGTTTACCCAGCAGGCGCGTTCAACCTTTTATTGCAGCCACTGCCAGACATGATCGACAAAACTCGCTACTTTTAAAACGAGTACACCAGGGTTAATGCGGTCTCGGTATCGTTTTCTTTGGTTCCTACTGGCACGTGGGTGGTTCGTGTCAGCGTCACCGTTACCTTCATTGCCAGACTGCTATTCACTTTCGCAGTCAGCCCGGTTACCGATTTTGCAACACTGGAATCGTGACTGGCCTCTGAGGTCAGATCTTCACTGAATTTTGAACTGTCCGATAGTTTCCAGCGATACTTCGCTGCCAGTCGCAATATTGCCGTACTCTTGGTTTTTGCATTCGGATCGATACCAGTATCGATCTTGCTGAATCGCACACCAGGACCTGCTTCCATATCCAGCGTCATGGTCTCATCGTCCAGTAAACGACGACCATAACCAGCAGCAAGTGTTGTCTGATATTGATAGCCGCTAAACAGGTCCTTGTTATACATCAGCAATCCAAACATATAATCAAATTTATTAAACTTGTAGTTCGACTGCCCGGATGCCAGATATTTTTCTGCTGATTTAACGTTATCACTGCTACTGGATAGCGTTTCAGCATGTAAGTTAAAACGCCATTTCTCAACTTCCTTATTGGTATCAAATTTTCCATTAAAGCTTGATGTTTTGGTGTTACCACTGGTGACGATGATGCCGGCCTCAGCAGTGCTCTGCCAACCTTTGTCTGGCGCAGCAGCAGTAGTGGGCACGTCAGTGATAGTCGCTGCGATGACGCCTGTATTCAGCGCCAGCAGGCATATTGCTAAAACATATTTTTTAAAATCTATCATACAACTTTTCTCATGCTGCCTGTTTTTGATGTATGTCCATTTGCGGGTAAGGTATGGATATTCCGTTATCATCAAACGCCAGTTTTATTTTTTCCTGCATATCAAAAAACACGTTCCAGTACTCACCGGTATCACACCAGGGCCGAACATTAATATTGACACTGCTTTCTGCCAGCTCAGCTACTGCTATCAAAGGTGCTGGTTCAGTATGCACACGAGGGTCTGCATCAAGAATTTCCTTGATAAGGCCTTTCGCTTTTCGAATATCGTCATCGTAACCAATACCAAACACCATATCAACGCGACGCGTGGCACGCTTTGAATAATTGGTAATATTTTTTCCGTAAACATCGCTATTAGGAACTATGATTTCCCGATTATCACCAGTTCGCATGGTGATACTAAATATGCCAATTAACTCTACAGTCCCCAGAAGTCCAGCAGCTTCTATGGTGTCACCCGCGGTGAACGGTCTGAATATAATCAGCATGACACCACTGGCAAGATTTTGTAATGATCCTTGCAAGGCCAACCCTACCGCCAGACCGGCACCAGCTATTAATGCCACTAATGAAGCGGTGTTTACTCCCAGTCGATCGAGTACTGCGATACTGATAAATAAATACAATGCACTTTTGATAATTGATGATATGAAGTTCACCAGAATTGGATCGGTCCCTGCGCGCTTCATTAATTTTTTACTGATATTGACAATCAGGCTCGTAGCGAACTTACCTGCAATAAAAATTGCCACCGCCATAGCGATATTGATCGACCATGGAATGAGATAGGTATCCAGTATTGTTTCCAGATTAATATTGCTGAATGCGTTTAGCATAAATCCTCCCATGAATTATCTTCAGTATCGCCGCTGCACCGATTTAACAAACATTGTTAATGTGCCTGCCGAATCATATCATAGTGATATTTACATACATTCCTTACAGGATTTATGGAAACCTCTATACACATTGTTCGAGATGACATCACCACACTGGCTGTCGACGCGATTGTGAACGCTGCGAACAATAGTCTGCTTGGAGGTGGTGGTGTGGATGGTGCCATTCATCGCGCAGCAGGCCCCGAATTGTTACGCGCCTGCAAGGCCTTGAACGGTTGTGCCACTGGCGATGCCAAATTAACAGAAGGCTTTCGCTTACCTGCGCGCTTTGTTATCCACACGGTCGGGCCTGTCTGGCAGGGTGGCCAGCACCACGAAGCAGAGCTGCTTGCCCGTTGCTACAGCCGCTGCCTGGATATTGCTGCGCATGAAAAATGTCGCACGATCGCCTTTCCGGCCATCAGCTGCGGTGTCTATGGCTATCCGGTTGACCAGGCCTGTGAAATCGCCTGGCGGACAGTGACCAACCATGCCTCCCTTGCCCGGCTGGAATCAGTCTTTTTTGTCTGCTTCAATGAAGATGTGTTTTCGGCTTTCACCCGGCTCCAGGCACGCTTTCCCCACCATTAAAAGCGGTCCTTTGTCCGTATTTGCCTGGACAACCCCCTTTCCGGCAACCGTCTGTCCGCGTCTGTATCCTATGATTGAGATTGACCTGACAGGCAATCTTGTTTATAAATGTCAGGTGGGGAATGTCGCTATAAGCCAGATCGAATATCAGATCCGGTTCTGACCCGGTACAGGTGCGCCCAGTTTACCTGCGAGACCCTGTAACCAATTGATATAAATAGTAATAATAGAATTATTATTACTCGTTCATTTAATCTATCCCTGTACTACACTTTGAGTAATCACATGTTTCATAACCGTGCAGCCATGGCAACACATTCGAGCTTCGAGCGCAGACTCTCAGAACGACACAGCCTTCAGCTACAGATTGACCTGGTGCTGGCGAATGGCACAATTTTGCCCATCGAGACCAGCAACATTTCTTCCACAGGGCTGCAGTTCACCTGTGACAGCTCAGTGGCTGACGAGATCGAACCACGCGGCCTCCACAACCACCCGCTGGATCGCCATAGCGTCAAGGTGGTAGGCGAACTACCTGTCGACTCCAGCAGCAAATTCTATGCACGCTGCAAAATTATCTCTGCACGCCGTCTGTCGCAGGATACCTTTTTGATCGGACTTGGCTTCGTCAACTTTGAAGGTGATGGCGGCAAGGCGCTGAACAAACTGATCACTGAATTCGAACGTAAAAAAGTCATCCGCAAGCTAAATCTCGGCGACTAAATCAGAGCTAACACGTTCGACACTAAAAACCCCGGCTGACCGGGGTTTTTTATTGATGCATGAATTGAGCTGAAACACTCGCTCAGGGTAACTGGCTGGACCCCATCAGATAGCGGTCAATTTCGCGCGCCGCCTCGCGGCCTTCGTTGATGCCCCAGACCACCAGTGACTGACCGCGTCGGCAATCACCTGCAGTGAACACACCCTCGACGCTGGTGGCGTAAACGCCATAGTCAGCCTTGTAGTTTGAGCGCGCATCGTATTCCAGCCCCAGCGCATCACTGACATAGTGCTCCGGACCTAAAAAGCCCATCGAGAGCAGAACCAGATCGGCTTCCCAGATTTTTTCGCTATCCGGCACTTCGGCCATCTGCCAGCGACCGTCATCATCTTTTGTCCACTGCACCATCACGGTCTTGACCGCTTCGACATGGCCATCAGCATTGCCGATGAATTCTTTGGTCAGTATGCTGTATTCGCGTGGGTCTTTGCCGTACAGATGCTGGGCTTCTTCGTGGCCATAGTCGGTACGATAGATCACCGGCCACAGCGGCCATGGATTGCCTTCCGCGCGCTGCTCGGGCGGTTGCGGTAACAACTCGAAATTCACCAGTGATTTACAGCCATGGCGCAACGAGGTGCCAATGCAATCGGTGCCGGTATCACCACCACCGATCACAATCACATGCTGGTCTTTGGCTGAAATGTATTGACCATCAGACAGTTTCGAATCAAGCAGGCTTTGGGTATTGGCAGTCAGAAATTCCATCGCCAGATGGACGCCTTTGAGTTCGCGACCCGGTGCATCAAGATCACGCGCATGGGTCGCGCCTGTGGCCAGAAGTACCGCATCATAATCTTTTTGCAGGGTTCCGATGGCAACTGCATTTTCACCTTCACCACCTACGTCTGCGCCGGTAACAAACTCAACACCTTCTTCGTGGAGCAGATCAACACGACGTTGCACCACGTCTTTACCCAGTTTCATATTGGGGATGCCGTACATTAACAAACCACCGATACGATCGGCACGTTCGTATACTGTGACATTGTGACCGGCTTTATTTAACTGTGCGGCTGCCGCCAGTCCTGCAGGGCCGGAACCGACCACCGCCACCGACTTTCCGGTGCGTGTTTCAGGCTGCACAGGTTGAACCAGCCCCTGTTCAAAACCGTAATCAATAATCGCATGTTCGATGTTCTTGATGGTAACAGCCGGATTGGTAATCCCAAGAACACAGGCGCCTTCGCACGGCGCCGGACAGACGCGCCCGGTGAATTCCGGGAAATTATTGGTTTTATGCAAACGATCGAGCGCATCATCCCACCGGTTGGTATATACCAGGTGGTTCCATTCCGGGATCAGATTATCGATCGGGCAACCGTTCGCCGACTGACAAAAAGGGACGCCACAGTCCATGCAACGCGCACCCTGCGTTTGCAAATGCTCAACATCGTGCTGGCCACTGAAAATTTCTTCGTAATCGCCCAAGCGAACACTGACATCACGATACGCTTCAGTCTTACGCGCAAATTCTTTAAAACCGGTGGGCTTACCCATGCTGTTCTCTATTATTTATTCTATTGGATGTCATCAGGCAACCGCCTTACCACTTTCTTTTGCCTGCTCCTTCTTGAGCTGCTGCAATACACGCTTGTAATCCGTCGGCATCACTTTCACAAACTGCGGCAGTGAAGCCTGCCAGTTTTCCAGCAACTGGCGTGCGACAGCGGAACCGGTGTAGTGCAGATGATTCTCGATCATGCCTTTGAGTTCGGCGATATCTTCGTCGACATCCACGGCTTCCAGCTCGACCATATCGGGGTTACATTTTGCAGTGAAGCTGCCATCCGCATCCCAGACGTACGCGACACCGCCACTCATACCTGCAGCAAAGTTGCGCCCGGTACTGCCCAGTACCACAACACGACCACCGGTCATGTATTCACAACCGTGGTCACCGACGCCTTCAACGACTGCGGTAGCACCACTATTTCGCACACAGAAACGCTCGGCTGCGATACCGCGGAAATACGCTTCGCCTTTGGTCGCACCATAAAGACAGACATTACCTGCAATAATACTTTCTTCAGCAGCAAAGCTGCTGTTCGCTGGTGGATACACCACAATGCGACCACCCGACAGACCCTTGCCGACATAATCGTTGGCATCGCCTTCGAGTTCGATGGTAACGCCCTGATACAGCCAGGCACCAAGACTCTGTCCTGCTGCGCCATTGAGTTTGATATGCACAGTATTTTCCGGCAATGGCTTACCCTTGTGCGCTTTTGCCAGTTCGTGCGACAACATGGTGCCAACGACACGATTGATATTAATCACCGGCAGTTCCATGCGCACGGTTTCACCTTTTTCAATCGCAGGTTTTGCACGGCGAATGATCTCGTGATCGAGCGCTGCATCCAGACCGTGATCCTGTTTCTGAGTGCAGTACACACCCACATCTTTGTGTGGCTTGACCGCAGGCTTCAGGATCGCAGAAAGGTCAATGCCTTTCATCTTCCAGTGATCGAGCGCGATATTCGTTTCCAGTACATCAACACGGCCGATCATTTCATTCAGTGTGCGGAAACCCAGTTCTGCCATGATCTCGCGCAGATCTTCTGCCACCATGAACAGATAATTCACTACGTGCTCGGGCTTGCCGGCAAATTTCTTGCGCAGTTCTGTATCCTGTGTCGCAATACCAACCGGGCAGGTGTTGAGATGACACTTGCGCATCATGATGCAACCCAGCGTGATCAGTGGTGCGGTTGAGAAACCAAATTCTTCCGCACCGAGAATAGCCGCCATGGCAACATCGCGGCCGGTCTTGAGCTGGCCGTCGGTTTGCAATACCACGCGCGAACGCAGGTCGTTCATCACCAGGGTCTGGTGCGTTTCTGCGAGGCCCAGCTCCCAGGGTAGACCAGCGTGTTTTACCGAAGTCAGCGGTGACGCACCGGTGCCACCATCGTGACCGGCAATCACAATATGATCGGAGAATGCCTTGGCAACACCCGATGCAATCGTGCCAACACCGATTTCCGAAACCAGTTTGACGCTGATGCGCGCAGCCGGGTTGGAATTTTTTAAATCATGAATCAGCTGCGCCAGATCTTCGATGGAATAAATATCGTGATGCGGTGGCGGACTGATCAAACCCACACCTGGCGTGGAATGGCGAATGCGCGCAATCGTAACATCCACCTTGCCACCGGGCAGCTCGCCACCTTCGCCCGGCTTGGCGCCCTGCGATACTTTAATCTGCAGTTCATCGGCGTTGGTCAGATACCAGTTGGTAACACCAAAGCGGCCAGAGGCTACCTGCTTGATCGCGGAACGTTTGGAATCGCCATTTTCCATCGGGGTGAAACGTTCTTCGTCTTCACCACCTTCACCGGTATTGGATTTACCGCCCATGCGATTCATCGCAATCGCGAGCGACTCATGCGCTTCGGCAGAAATCGAACCAAAACTCATCGCGCCGGTAGCGAAACGTTTGACGATCTCTTTTGCAGATTCAACTTCATCAATTGAAATTGGGCCACCGTTCACATTCGTTTTAAATTTCAGCAGGCCGCGCAAGGTTGCACCACGCGTCGCATGCAGGTCTGAATGTTTCGCAAAATCTTTGTAGGCCTGTTTGCTGTTGGTGCGCGCTGCGGCCTGCAAACTGGCGATGGTTTCCGGATTCCACATATGCAGTTCACCGCCCGCACGCCAGTGAAAATCACCCGGATTAGGCAACACCGGCAAGCGCACCAGGTTGCGACTGGGATAACCCAGCTCGTGACGACGCAGCGATTCCTGTGCCAGCAGATTGAAATCCACACCTTTGATGCGACTCGCGGTACCTCGGAAACAACGTTCGATGACATCGGCACCGATACCGACTGCTTCAAAAATCTGCGCGCCCTTGTAGGATTGCAGGGTCGAAATACCGATCTTGGCCATCACCTTGAGCATGCCCTTGGCCACGCCCTTGCGATAATCGTAAACGATAGAAGCATCGCTCTCGCTTTCTTCAAGCAGGCCATCGCGTTGCGCCTGGAACAGTGCTTCGAATGCAAGATACGGATTAATAGCGTCTGCGCCATAACCGATCAGCAAACAATGGTGATGCACTTCGCGCGCTTCGCCGGTTTCAAGCACGATACCAATGCGTGTACGCAACTGGTTTTTGACTAAATAATGATGCACCGCACCGGTGGCAAGCAATGCACTGACCGGTACACGTTCAGCACAGATGTTACGGTCGGAAAGCACGATCAGGCTATAACCTTCATCAATCGCCTGGTGCGCCTGCGCACAAATTTCGTTTAGACGTTTTTCCAGTCCGGCATCACCTTCGGTTTTGTCGTAAGTGATATCGATGGTCATCGTGCGCCAGCCACGATGATTCATGTGCTTGATGGCAGCGAGTTCTTCGTTGTCCAGAATAGGGTGCGGAACGCGTAAACGATGCGCGTGCTGTTCGGTCGATTCGAGCAAATTACCTTCCGGCCCGATATAACATTCCAGCGACATCACGACTTCTTCGCGGATCGAATCGATCGCAGGATTAGTGACCTGTGCGAACAGCTGTTTGAAATAATCGTACATCATGCGTGGCCGGTCCGAGAGACAGGCCAGCGCAGAATCGTTGCCCATGGAGCCAACCGGGTCACGCAGTTCTTTTACCAACGGCAGCAACATGAACTGCATGGTCTCGCTGGTATAACCAAAAGCCTGCATGCGTGGCAGCAATGTGTCGGGATCAAAACCGTGCGGTTCCTTGTTCGGCGACAGGTCTGAAAGTTTTATTTCCTGCGCGTTGAGCCAGTCGCGATAAGGACGGCGGGTAGCAAAATCGGTTTTCAGATCATCATCAGCGATCAGTTCGCCTTTGTCGAAATCGACCAGAAACATTTTGCCCGGTTGCAGACGGCCTTTGAATTTAACATTACCCGGATCAATCTCGAGCACGCCGACTTCGGAAGCCATGATCACACGATCATCATGCGTTATATAATAACGGCTCGGGCGCAGACCATTACGATCGAGCGTCGCGCCAATGTATTTGCCATCGGTAAATGCGATCGACGCTGGACCATCCCAGGGTTCCATCAGCATCGAGTGGTAACGATAAAACGCGCGTTTCTCGGTTTCCATGTTGGTGTCAGACTGCCAGGCTTCGGGCACCATCATCATGACGGCTTCCTGCAGACTGCGGCCCGACATCAATAAAAATTCGAGTACATTATCGAACGTGCCTGAGTCAGAACAGTCGGGCTCTGCAATCGGAAATAACTTTTTGATGTCGTCACCGAACAACTCACTTTCCACCACGCCCTGTCGCGCTGCCATCCAGTTTTTATTGCCCAGCAGCGTGTTGATCTCACCGTTGTGACTCATATAACGGTTTGGTTGCGCGCGGTCCCATGACGGAAACGTATTGGTGGAAAAACGCGAATGCACCATCGCCAGATGCGACTCATAATCTTCGTCAGCAAGATCGGGATAGAACGCCATCACCTGCAATGCGGTGAGCATGCCTTTGTAAATAATCACCCGGGTTGAAAGCGAGCAGATATAAAACTGTTTGCACTGACTCAGGCTGGTGTCAGAACGCAGCGCATGGGTGCTGCGTTTACGAATTGCGTAGAGCTGGCGATCAAACTCAGCGCCCTCGCAAGCATCCGCTGCAGCGACAAACAGCTGCATCATATAGGGCTGTGAAAAACGCGCGGTCGGGCCGACATCGGCTTCATCGGTTGCTACCGGCAGGTCGCGCCAGCCGATCAGCACCTGGCCCTGTTCGGCAATAATGTTTTCCACTACTTCCATGCAGCGCGCGCGCTGTTTTTCATCGGTGGGCAGGAACACATTGCCAGCGGCGTAATAGCCTGGGCCGGGGATCACTGCGCCGAGGTCGCGGCGTGCCACCTTGGCCATGAATTTGTGTGGCAGACCGGTGAGTATGCCCGCGCCGTCACCCGTGGTCGGCTCGCAGCCACAGCCGCCGCGGTGCACCATGCGTTGCAGGATATGATCGGCGTCGAGCACGATCTGGTGGCTGGCCTTGCCTTTAATATGAGCAACAAAACCCACGCCACAGCTGTCCTTTTCAAACGCGGGATCGTACAAACCCTGTT
>CAYRNH010000025.1:15242-17642 GCA_964425515.1 uncultured Thiotrichaceae bacterium
ACAAAACCCACGCCACAGCTGTCCTTTTCAAACGCGGGATCGTACAAACCCTGTTTTTCAGGCAGGCCATAGCGGTTCTGTGGTTTTATGGTATTACTCATACTCAACTCAAGTTCGCTTAATCAGCCCAGACAACAGGCTGATTTTGGTGATTATTATTTCCAGGATTACCGGACCCGCGGCAGATTCAAGACCATCGCACCCTGCGCGTCAGCCAGTAAAAATCGCAGACAAGGCCGGCCATTTTAGCGAATGCGAGGGGTAAAGAAAAGAATACAACCTATTAGAGATAGACGAGCCGCCACTGGCACGCGTTGCAAGCACCGATTTAGTGCGCAAACCTCAGCTTTCAAGCTGCGCCAGCCAGTCGGCAAAAAATCGTTGCCCCTGGCGTGCTGCGTCTTCGGCATATAAGGCTGCCTGGGCGCGCAGCTCTGGTACAGACAGCCCCGGTGTTTGCTCGATCTCTCCGACATGGCCAAGATACCAGCTTTCCAGACCTTGTGCTGTGCATTCGCCGTGAAACTGCAGAGCGAGCGCGCGTCGGCCGTAGGCGAAGGCCTGATGGGCATATAACTCGCTCGAAGCCAGTAGCACCGCACCTTCAGGTAGCTCAAAAGTCTCGCCGTGCCAGTGCAGCACCCGGGTCGGTGGGGCGAAATGGCGCAGCGCGCTGTTGTTTCCAGCCTCACTCAGGCTGAGCGGTGACCAGCCAATTTCCTTCTCGGTACCCGGATAGATTGTTGCTCCCAGCGCTTTGGCCATCAACTGCGCTCCCAGACAGACACCCAGAGTGGGCTTGTCCATCGCTAGCCGCCTCTTCAGCAAGGCAAGTTCATCCTGCAGAAAGGGATAAATATCGGTCTGATTAACACTGATCGGTCCACCCAGTACAATCAGCAGGTCATCGCTGGCGGGATCGATCTGACTGAGATCATCCTGGGCCGCCTCGTAATACTGCACCGATATATTATTATCAGCCAGCACCTGGGCATAACAGCCCAGATCTTCAAACGCCAGATGCCTGATTACCGTGGCGTGCTTTATAGTCATACAACCCTCTCTTGCGTATCCAGAAAATTCTCAGTATTCGTCTGTCGTCACAGCTCTGCGAGGTTCAGATTCATCAGAAGTTTCCCAAACTTTTTACTACTCTGTCATCGTCTGGTAGCTACTCGTAGCGCTGACTCGGGTACAATAACCGCTTTGCATCACGGACAACCATGGACTCTCTGCACACCAGCAACATCACTAGCCTGCCCCTGCTACACAAGGGGAAAGTGCGCGATATTTATGACATCGACAGCGGTCATATGCTGATTATCACCACCGACCGAATTTCAGCCTTCGACGTCATTATGCCCACACCGATCCCGGGCAAGGGCCGTATTCTCAATGATGTTACTCGCTTCTGGCTGAACAAGCTCGAACACCTGATACCCAATCACCTCAGCACGCTGCCGCTGGAAAAAGTCCTGCCCGATGCTGCCGAGCGCGAACAGGTGGCCGACCACGCGATGATTGTGAAAAAATTAAAACCGCTACCGATCGAAGCCATCGTCCGTGGCTATCTGATCGGCAGTGGCTGGAAAGACTACCAGGCTACCGGTGCGGTCTGCGGTATCGCCCTGCCCGCCGGACTGAAACTGGCCGACCGACTGCCCGAGCCGATTTTCACGCCATCCACCAAGGCAGCGCTCGGCGCCCACGATGAAAATATCGACTACACTCAAACGGAAGCGCTGCTGGGCAAAGATCTGGCCGCCCAGGTACGCGATCTCAGCCTGGCTCTTTATAAGGAAGCAGCTGAGTATGCACTCGAACGCGGCATCATTATCGCTGACACCAAGTTTGAATTTGGTCTCGACGAAAATGGCAGGCTGACTCTGATCGACGAAGTATTAACACCTGATTCATCGCGCTTCTGGCCGGTGGATCAATACCAGCCCGGCACCAGCCCGGTGAGTTTTGACAAACAGTTCGTGCGTGATTATCTCGAATCGCTGGACTGGAACAAGACCGCACCCGGCCCGGAACTACCGGACTCAATTGTGACCAAAACCGCAGAAAAATATCAACAGGCAAAAACACTGCTCACACAATAAGTGCTCACCCAGAACAGGAGTTCTCATATGCAAGGTGTGTTTATCACCGGTACCAGCACCGAAGTAGGCAAAACCCATACTGGGGTTTTGCTGTGCAAAGAATTAGTCAAACACGGTATTACCGTGATTCCGCGCAAACCCATCGAAAGCGGCTGCACTCGCGCAGGCGATGAACTAATCCCCAACGATGCCACCGCCCTGAAACAGGCGGCCGGGTATGCAGGCAGTGTCAACGAGGTTTGTCCTTTTCGGTTTGAACCTGCAATTTCACCGGTACGCGCCGCACTGCTTGCGC
>CAYRNH010000026.1:0-17581 GCA_964425515.1 uncultured Thiotrichaceae bacterium
AACAACCGTAGTCCAGTTCGTAGCTAACGGCTTTTTCGTAGACCTCATCGGCCAGTGCAGTTTTAGTTTTAGCATCCATCACAGCATCCTCAAGTTCGATGCTGGAATATTAGTTGATTCTAATGTTTAGCATATTGATAAAAAGCAAGAATACTCAAAACTGTCAGCACCGACAGGGGATTTTGCCCGTTTCATTCGGCGTGATCCCTGATGATTTTCGGGTGCATGGGACACACATAGTGCCCTGCAGGCGTTCAGACACAGCGCAACCAGCCCAGGGCTGAACGGCGTCCGAATTTTACTGCGACGGTAGCATTGGTAATGCCTGGCTATTATAAATCCCTATGGTACGGGGAAGACGGCTGATCCGCTTACCTGATTGGGTCAATTATCATAAAAAATAGCAGTGAAATAATCAGATTGTATGATAATTTGAGTTTCCCGCACACAGTTGGTGTTAAGCACACTCAGGGCAAAGCGGTAATTTCTTCGGCTTCCTTACTCAGCTTGGCCGTCAATCCGGATTTTTCGTATGCGCCTGAAGCCAGGCGTTCACAAAAAAGGAATCAGGCACGAAGTACGCCTGGCATAAGCAGCGTAGTTATCGAAATGTGCAAACAAATACGATTCTTCACAGATTATCCGAATCGCTATCGCAACAAGAATTACGCCACCGAGACCAGCAGTGACGGCGGAAAAATGTGCTGCGATACCTGACCCGGTGAAAAACATAATCGCAGTGTAAACAGGATGACGAACAAATCGGTAAGGGCCGGTAGTGACCAGTTTAGCCAGCGTCGGATTCGCTGCAAAATGAAAGCTGCTGAAACCAAACGTTATTCGCGCCCAGGTCATGAGCAGCACACTCCCAGCCTGTACTGCAATCACCGCCGGGTTCCAGGATAGAAGATCCCCGTGCCTGAAAAGGACTGCTCCTGCGGCAACCAGAACGACCGTAGCGGCAATCGAAAGTATTCGTGAGATGGTTTTTTTATTCATTTACACCAGACATCATCATGAATCTAAAAATGAACCGTAAAAGCAGGGCGCAAAGTTACCATAGCCATACAATTGTGTCGTGATTTCCGGATACAGTTCCGGAGCAGAACTGACTGATTGACCGAGCAGCGCATTGCTACCCGACTTGAAATGATAATGAAATTCTGGATGCCAGGAATGGCTTTCGTATTAACTTAAAAATCAGTAACACCGATTAAGTTCTAACTTCGACAATAGATTAAAACCAGTTCGTCATGCCAAGACTGAAGCTCAGATCAGGACTGCTGTCATTTAAGCCCTTAGAAACTTCCGCTCTCAGATACTGCGTTGTTTTAACCTGATAGAAGAATCCGCCAACTGCTTCCAGCGGATTATCGCCATAGTTCACGGTCCTTTGCTGCCCGTCAAGCCTGGCATACACATACCAGGGCATAGTGGCTTTGGATAGCCCGGCACTATAAACAAAAACATCATTATAGGACTGGCCTGGAGTATCGCCAGTGACAATATAACCACCAGACAGGTTGAGGCTCAACATATCGAAACGGCCCGTGTAACCAAGAAAGCCGCCAACATCAGATTCACCCGTGCCCAATCCTTTGTTCTCATCAGCCGTGGGCAGTTTCACTGAAACTGAACCATAGAAACTATTTCTTGCAAAAACATTTTCGTCAAATGACATCCCTGCCTGCAGAGTAATATCGCCCAGTCCGGTCTCGCTTACCTTATTTTCTCTGAGATGCAGAATAGGCGCTGTCACGCTGAAATTATAACGTCCGATTATCTGCCCATAACTGGCCTGTAAACGATATAAATCAGTGTTTACCGTTGTGCCAAAATCTCCCCGGCTAAACCCGGCCGACACATCCAGATAGTTTCTGGCTGTGTCGGCCGCGAGCGCAGGATTAAAAGATAATAACGGGCATCCAGCCAGAACAACTACCCATGCACAAATCTTGTACATTTTAAGCATGCCTGGTCGTAGCCGTTATTACAGCTTCTGTTCCATAGCCTTGATCATGTTACTGATCTTGTTCATATGCTGTTCCATTTCACGCATCATGTTCTGATCCATATTTCCATCCGCCATACGCTGCGACATGTTGTGCATGGCCTGTGAAAGCTGGTCCATCACCCGCGCCATGTCCTGCGTGCGAGTTTTGTCCATGGTGGCGTCCTGCTTCATAAGCCGATCCATATCACGCGTCATTAGTGTCATTTGTTGCATCATTTTTGACATATCACGCACCATTTCATGCGTCATAATCTGGCTTTGCATTGTCGTGCCTTGGGTAGTGTTCATATTCTCTGCGTAACCAGTTACATAAAAAGAAGTGGCACATACAAATAATATGATAGACGCTAGTTTGTTCATTTTAAATTCCTCACTCAGGTAATTTCTGTACGAATATATCAATATATCGTGGCGACCATTGTCTCTGCTAGCCACGTTAATTAACATAGTGGAATCCCCTATCCTGAGTAACATAAGTGAGTTACATGATGCAGGCCAACAAATACACCATAGGGCAGGTGTGGTTACTCCGGTTCCGCGGGCTCCTGATGCCTGGCCAGTCTTTTCTCTAAATCAAAGGAACGGCTCAAAGCGCCTTCAAATCAAAATCAGAAACAACAAATTATAAATAACATGCAAAACAAGTGAAGGCAGGATGCTTTTATACAAATCACGAAAATAACCAAAAATTAATGATGGTACCAGTATCAAAAACGCAACCACAGGAGGGTGATAAAAAAAGTGAAAACCAACGAATGTCACTGATGTTAGCCAGTTGGCAACAGTCAGGTTTAACACAGTGGCGAGCGCCCATTTTTTCTTTCTTAGCTGCCCCTGAATCACCCCGCGAAACAGGGTTTCTTCCAGTAACGGATACCAGAGCAAAACGTTAAACACCAGGACTGCGTCAGGCGAGTAGTGAGATACATATAGTTTTGGCGCAAACTGATGGATTATAAATAATACGATTACACCAGCCAGCACAGCGACAAAGAATTTTACGTCAAGGTAAAAAGCGCGACAGCGAATAAAGCCGACATCCCGCCTGACATCATTTAACTGTGCTAGTGAAAACATGTTTACATCTTATAACAAAAAAGCGCCCGCTATGCGGGCGCTTTTTTGGCCTTACTGCTTAAATCAGCCTTTCGATTTTGCGCCCTTTCTGCGTGATCTGGATGAATTCCACATCAGATACAACAGGCTTATGAATACCATGCCAGGCAGCACTGGATCAAATTTCCCGTTCGGGTGGTATGAGCAGAAACCACCGCCGCTACTACTGCTTTTCACTTTGACCGTTGTCGTAACAGTGTGCGAGTTATTATCTGGATTGTCATCAATATTGGTGCCACTAACGCTAGCCGTGATGGCAGCATCGCCTTTATCTGCTGCGTGGAGTGTTAGCGTCACTGTTGCAAATGTAGCATCGAACAGATCACCAATATTGCACGTCACTACCCCAGCCGCTTCGGCACAGGTATTGACGCTGCCGCCAGTTGCAACAGCAGAAACAAACGTAGTGTTTGCAGGTAGTGCGCTTGTGACAAGCTGGACATTGGTGTCGTCGAGACCGTTACTCAATATGGTCGTTGTCACGGTAAAATCTTCGTTCTTGAAGACTTCATCAGGTGCGACCATGTTGGAAATTTGCAGATCCAGTGTGAATTTGGACACTTCAAAGGCACCGATGTCACATTCTGCAGTACCACTAGCATTGCCATCAGCAGGTCGAATGCTACCGCGCTGATCATTGTTGGGACAATTGATGTTGTTACCAGCATCAACTGCAGGACTGTTTACCCCATGATCAACTAAGTTCGAGATCGAATGAGTTTCGGTCGGACCACCATTGTCAGCCAGTGCTAGCATCAGCGGATCGGTGTTTACCTGGTCAAACCTGAAGGTCACGTCTAAATTACAGGTATCGCCGTTTTCAAGATTGTAACCATCAGCAGGCGCTTATCATTGCCCGGAGGTAACAGTGAAGACAGCAGCATCATGGTTTTTATACCTGTATTTGCCAAAGGAAGCCCTCATGGTAAAGGTGAGCTACTGGGGTTTGCCTTCGGGCTACTCGACCTTAAGAAAATCAACATCGCAGCCATGCAGGGTAAACATCCGCACGGGATAATAGTCAATGTTTTCGATACAACAGAACCCGGTAAGCCGCAACTCATCAACCATTATGTCCACGCGGCAGTAGCACATTCCAACGCTACTCAAGCTTCCGCCTCGACAGTCAAACCCTTCCGGGTCTCTATCAATATTGCCGACCGACAATGGGAATTTGTCGCAACACCCGCTGCCGGAAATTTTATTCTCAACCGGACGCCTGAATGGATTGTAGAAGTCAGTGGCCTGGCATTTACGGTTTTATGCAGCCTGTATATCTTCTCTTTGATTCAGCGCAACCTGAAAAGCACAGCCCTGTCAGCACAACTGCTCGAGACCAATCAAGTTCTGGAGAGAGAAATAGAGGATCGCCGAACTGCTGAAAACAAAATTGAATATCAGTCTGTTCATGACAGCCTGACCGATCTCCCCAACCGGGAAATGCTGCTTCAGGCACTGCAGATATCTCTGGCACAGTCGCAACGCGACGGTGATGAGGTGGCGATTCTGTTTATCGATCTGGACAACTTCAAGCTGGTGAATGACAGCCTTGGCCATCTGGCCGGCGACGAGTTACTGCGGCAGGTCGCAGCACGCCTGAGCGAGGCCACACGAAAATCCGATCTTCTCGTGCGTCAGGGCGGCGATGAATTCATAGTGATGATGACAAGCCACTATCCAACAGCACACCCGTCCCACCAGTCATCCTCCATTTCCTTTGCCGCCAGCATTGCCGCCGAACGCATCATCCAGAGCTTGAAACATCCGTTCCTGATTAATGGCCAGATCAGTTATACCACAGCCAGCATTGGCATCAGCCTCTCACCAGATGATGCGACAGATGAAACCACCCTGCTGCAACATGCTGACAGTGCGATGTATAAATCCAAAGCGCTGGGCGGCGGCGTCTATCAATTCTATTCCGAGGAGTTGTACAAATCTCAGCAACGCCAGCATTTCCTGGTCAATGAACTCCATAAGGCGATTGAACAACAGGCCTTCACTCTGGAGTATCAGCCCATCATCAACCTGGCCAACGGAGAACTGATTGCGACCGAAGCACTGATACGCTGGCGAGATGATAGTGGCAACCTGATCTCGCCTGCAGAATTCATCCCTGTGGCAGAAGACAGCGGCCTGATTATTCCCATCGGCGACTGGGTCATGTCCGAGGCCTGCCGGCAGCTGCGACAGTGGCAGGACGAAGAGATTACCCTGCATATTGCAGTCAACCTTTCGGCGCGACAATTATGGCAGCAGGATGTACTGGAAAAGATTGTGGCGACAATCGACCAGGCAGGCGTCACTCGCTGCGCGTTGGAAATAGAGGTCACCGAGACCGCCATCATTCAGGACCCGGCACGCATGGAAGCAACCTTGCTGAGCTTTGGAGATGAAGGGCTGCGCATTGCACTGGACGACTTCGGCACAGGATACTCCTCGCTGGATCGACTGAAAAAACTGAACATCAACAAGCTCAAGATCGACCAGTCGTTTGTTGCCGGCATTCCCGATGACAAGGACGACGTCGCTATCGTCACTGCCATTATCCAGCTATCACGAAACCTGGGCATGCCTGCACTGGCGGAAGGTATAGAGACGCAAGCACAGTATCGCTTTCTGCGTGACATGGGTTGTGAATATGGCCAGGGCTTTTATTTCAGCCGCTCCAGAACGCCGGCCGACATTGAGCTCATGTATCGAGAAAAACAAAGCTGGCCACTGGAAACGTGAGCTGCACCGCGCCCGTTTATTACATTGCCTTTATTCTCTCGGATAGCGCGTTCATCGCCATCGGATCAGTTGTATCGAGTGAAATAACACTGTCTGTTTCAGATTCATCAAGCGGTTGCCAGTCTGCAAGCTGGTGTTCGAGCACGGCCAGACCCGCATCCGAAGCATCACCCTTTCTTTGCGCAATGCGCTCTCGCAATACATCAACAGGTGCTGTCGTTTCGATAATAATACAGACGATGCCCGAATTTTCGGCGAATACCTGAAACGGCAGAAGCTGCTCGGGCTTCAAAAATGCCGCGTCGACAATAGCGCTATAGCCTGCAACAATAATATGTGTCGCCAGCTCAACCAGTTTTGCATATGTTTGCTGCGAAGCCTGTTGTGTATAGATACCCGAATCAATCTTACTAGCGGCGTCTTCAGTTGTGGCAATACCAAACATTCGTTTGCGTTCCACATCAGAACGAATACGTATTGCACCCAGCGTATCCACCAGCTTGCGTGATACGGTAGATTTGCCTGAAGCGGATACACCTCGCATCAGTATAAGTTTAGGCAATGACTTTTGCGTATAGCCCGAAGCCAGTTCGAGATAGGATTCAAATTCAGCGATGATGCCTGCCTTCTCCTGCAGCGAAACATTTTTCTGATCAAGACGCAGCACATCCACCTTGGCGCGTACCAGTGCACGATAACAAAGATAAAATGACATTAGCGACAGGCCTGCGTAATCACCCGTGACGTCGAGATAGCTGTTGAGAAAACGGTTCGCCAGCTGCTGCTGGCGACGATCCTGTAAATCCATCACCAGAAAAGCAACTTCGCTGATCACATCGATCCAGCGTAAGGCAGGATTAAATTCGATACAGTCAAACGCAACCGGGCCGATATCATCCAGCCACAACATATTGCGCAAATGCATATCGCCATGACACTCACGAATAAAACCATCGTGCTTGCGTTGTGCAAATACTGACTCAAGCCTGGCAAACTCATTTTCACTCCATTGTTTGAGCGTTGCCAGAGGCGTCTGATACGCTCGGGTATCACTATGCTGGTTGATCTGAATAAAGTTTTCTACCACTGGATGGAACACAGCCGTGTTGCTGCCATAGTCCATCGACGCATCAGCCACATCGACAGACTGATGAAACTCGGCGACCATCACCGCTATTGCATCCATGTGCTCAAGCTTCAGCTCACCCGACTCCAGCCTGTGATCCAGTTGCGCTGATTGTGGAAACTGTTGCATTTTCACCGAATACTCCAGCGCTTCACCACCGGCCGATATCTTCGGTCGCTCGAACGAACCGGAGATCGAAACCACATCGAGATATATGGCCGGCGCCAGTCTTCGGTTCAGGCGCAGTTCCTGCTCACAGAAATTTTGTCTTTTCTCCAGTGTGGAAAAATCAAGAAAACCAAAGTCCACCGGTTTTTTTATTTTGTAGGCATATGTCCCGGTGAGTAACACCCACGAAATATGGGTTTCGATCAACTCGATGCGATCGACCGGATGGTCGTATGCATCTGGATCCAGCATGCGCGCAATATCAAATGTCATGATACAACGTAGCGAGGCCAGCTCGGATAACAACGAAAGCGTTGGTGTGAATCAGGCAAAATCAGCAAGTCGAACAGGCTGTCTGTGGGCACCCCAGGTTCCAGGCTCGGCTTCGAATACGCCAGCGCATCGGGTACCGCACTTTTTGCAACAACCGTTTGCATCCAGTTGCCACTCGCCCAGCACATACCAGTCGCGTTCGATCAACCGGGTTCCGCAGGAGTGACAATAGGTGCTATCGCCCGCTTCATTGTGCGCATTGCCAGTGTAGGCATAACGAACACCGTTCTTCAATGCAATATCGCGCGCGCGTTTCAGGGTCAGCAGAGGCGTACTACTGATATCGCTCATTTTGTAATCGGGATGAAACGCGGTGAAATGCATCGGTACTTCCGGACCGAGTTTTTCGACCACCCACTGGGTCATCTCTTCCAGTTCGCTATCGCTGTCATTCTGCCCCGGGATCAGCAAAGTGGTCAGCTCCAGCCAGACATCGGTTTCGTGGTGGATATATTCCAGAGTTTCCAGTATTGGCTGTAAATGCGAACCAGTCACTTTCCAGTAAAAGTCTTCGGTGAATGCCTTGAGATCCACATTGGCCGCATCCATGTGCTGATAAAATTCAACACGCGGTTCCATGCTGACATAACCCGCAGTGACCGCAACCGATTTAATCCCTTTTTCATGACAGGCGTCGGCGACATCAATCGCGTATTCGTGGAATATCACCGGATCATTATAGGTATAGGCAACGCTTCTGCAGTTCAGTCGCTCAGCAGCGCTGGCAATTATTTCCGGACTGGCATGATCCATCAGTGTATCCATTTCTCGTGATTTGCTGATGTCCCAGTTCTGACAAAACTTGCAGGCAAGATTGCAACCTGCCGTACCGAATGACAGCACAGGCGTGCCCGGCAGAAAATGGTTCAGCGGTTTTTTTTCTATCGGGTCGATGCAGTAACCGCTGGAACGACCATAAGTGGTGAGCACGATCTTGCCATCCAGGCAGGCGCGCACAAAACACAGACCGCGTTGGCCTTCGTGAAGTTTACATTCGCGCGGACAGACATCGCACTGGACGCGGCCATCATCAAGCAGGTGCCAGTATTTCGTTGGCACCACGCCGGGATCGTTCAGCGACAGATGTTCTTTTGTGTCAGACATTTTGCCCCCCCAACAATAACTGGGTCTGTACATTTAATGACTTGCCGACGCATAATACAAGCGTGGAGGCCTTTATGAGCACACGACCGGCTGCAGTAGCGAATCTATTCTACCCGGGTGATCCCGAGGTTCTGCGCAATACTATTCAGCATTACCTCTCCGCGGTCACCCCTGTACCCACCACCACGCCCAAGGCCATTATTGTGCCTCATGCAGGCTACATCTATTCGGGCCTTGTGGCGGCACACGCGTACGCTCAGTTGCTGCCGATGCGCAGCCAGATCACTCGTGTGGTCCTGCTCGGACCCTGTCACCGCGTCGCTGTGGAAGGTCTGGCCGTACCTGGCGTTGATTATTTCGAAACGCCTCTCGGCAAGATCCCGCTCGACCGCACTGCCATTGATGAAATACTACAGCTGCCCCAGGTGCATGAGTTTGACCTAACTCATGAACAGGAGCACAGCCTCGAAGTACAGCTGCCTTTTCTGCAGGAAACCCTGGATCAATTCACTATTGTGCCTGTCGTGGTTGGCGACGCCAGCAATGCGGCTGTGCAACAGGTGATCGATACCTTATGGGGCGGTGACGAAACCCTGATCGTGATTTCGTCCGACCTTAGCCATTATCATGATTATGCGACTGCCAGAGCAATCGACTCAGCAACCTGTCGCGCCATCGAAAACTTTGATGCCAGTTCAATTCATTACGAGAACGCCTGCGGGCGCAAACCGGTTATCGCTCTGCTCGGTTCAGCCCAGGCACGACACATGCATGTGACAACACTGGATTTACGCAACTCGGGTGACACCGCTGGCGATAAAAGCCGTGTTGTAGGCTATGGCGCGTGGATGTTTGAATAAGCCAAAGGCCGGTATCCGATGCTCAGCGAACAGAATAAAAAAATTCTTCACGATATTGCTTATCGCTCGATCGAACAGGGACTGTCCAGCAGTCACCCTTTAACAGTCGATCTCTCCGATTATGATGAGTCACTATGCGAAAAAAAAGCAACCTTCGTCACCTTGAAGATTCACGATCAGCTAAGAGGTTGCATCGGCATACTCGAGCCGTTACGCCCGTTGGTAGAAGACGTTGCTTACAATGCGTTTGCGGCTGCTTATAAAGACAGTCGCTTCAATCCTGTGAATCGTGACGAGATACCATCACTGAGCATACACATCTCTATTTTAAATACCCCGGAAGCAGTGCAGTTTGATTCAGAACAGGACATGCTCCAGCAGTTAGAGCCTGGCAAGGACGGCATTATTTTAATAGCCGGCTTCAGAAAAGCCACCTTCCTCCCCTCGGTCTGGGAATCCGTGAAAAGCAAAACCGAATTTATTGAACACCTGAAACAAAAAGCCGGTCTTGATAAACACTACTGGAACCAGAACATTAAAATACTGCGTTACGGTGTTGACGAATTTTGAGAACTGGCTTTCGTGTCCTGTACCCGATTGTTGTCACTTGTACCACCTCAAAATACCGCGTTGTTCTTTAACACGTGATAAACGTCAGGATCAGTCACCGCACTGATCAAAACCAGAATTCTTTGGCTGCTTTTGCGTGATAGCACATTTGACCAGAGGACAATCGTCTCATTGCGGTAGTATTTGCAACAATGTTTACTTAAAATTCGCCCACCTGAGTAGTCGATGTTTTTATCATGAAAGAAACCTGGAAAGAGGCTGTATACCAGCAACGAGTAGCACTGGCCGATCGCCTGGCACAACCACTGGCCGCGCTGGCCGCGAAATGTGAGCCAGTCTGGGGCGACCGTGATAGCCTGAACAAAGTACTGACCGAAAATTTTTCCACAGTACCCAACGGGCTTTTCATGTATGCACTGGATGCCCATGGTATTCAGCTGTCAGATAATGTCAGTGCGGACGGCCTGATGCCCGAGCATTACGGGCGCGACCGTTCAAAACGACCCTATATGCGTGAAATTGTCCCGGCCTGGGGCTTTCTGTTATCAGACGCGTATCTCAGTCTGCGCGTTAACCGACCTTCGGTCACGGCGCTTCAGATCGTGCATCGCAATGACAAAGTGCTGGGCTACGTCGGCGTGGATTTTGATCTGCGCGACCTGCCTGTCACTTCGGAACTCTATGAAGAATCTGCAGAGTGGCGGCAGATCAAGGGCGACCCGGCAATACGCAGAAGTGTATTTCAACAATGCCGCATCGAAAGCCCGATGGATAAACATCTGGATGTCGCCAGCGCCATTCTGGAAAGCATGATGGTCGAGCACGGTATGTTCCAGACCGTGATTCATTATTCAAGCAGCCGGGCCACCGTGTGGTTTATGAATGACCCGTTCCGCTACAGGATACTTGATGATGAGGCCCTGAGCGATCCTGATATCTGCATGCTGTACCCGGCACATGACTATCCAAAAGACGCTTTGATTCCAAGCGACAAACTTGCCACCATTATGAACACACTGAAAACATTGCGCCTGACCGATGAAACATTTTACCTGCGCTCGGCTTCGATTAATATTTTCAACGGCACAGTCAGTTTGACCTTTTCCTGTGATGGCTCGCATTACATGTCCTGGCAGGAATTTCTCGATAAAGATGAAAGCTTCTGGTTCGGGACTGCCATCTGATGTGCGCTGCTGCCAGATAAATATCACTGAAGTTCACTCTGCCCCGGTTTGTAACAACTGACACACAGAGAGTACTATTACTGTACTTCAAACCAGACAACGCAGACTGATTATGCCGATGATCCGTTTCAACGCCCTGCGCAAAAACCGCCCCATACTTACTTACGGTGGTATGGCGCTTATTATCATTACACTTTTGCTGATCACGGTTCGCATTTCCATCACACCTGTTGCTAAATTCGGCATTATCGACTGGTTGAACAAGCATGGCGTGACCGCGACCATTGAAGACATCCGTCTCGATATTAGTAAGGGAAAATTATTTCTCATTGGCTTCGATGCACATAATGCCGATGGCGACGGCGCCCATATCGGCACCCTGGAGCTCGACTGGCAATGGAAGCCACTGGCCGGCAACAGCTTGAAAGTAAACTTCATACACCTCGACAATTTTCACATCGACACCCTGCTCTACGCCGATGGAAAAATGAACATCGCCGGACTGCAACTGCCGCTACCTGCCGATGACGAGCCAGCCGAAGTTAAACCACTCAAGAACAAAGTCGCCAGTCCAGAACCCTTTGATATATCACTGGCATCTATCCAGTTCAGCAATATCAGCACCTGCGTTAAACAGTTCGACACCAACAACAAACCCATGATCGATTACTGCGCCTCGCTCGGTGCGCTCGACTGGAATGGCAACATCCACTACACGCTCAACCCGAAAACTGATAGCGGCGATTTACCACTGACCATCAAAGGGGTGCTGGCATTAAAAGACTTACAGGCGAAGAACAATACTCTGCAACGCAAGCTGATTAGCATCGAGTCGATCAAACTTTCTGACATACAGCTCACCGGTCTCAAGCAGATCAGCCTGAAACAAATCAGCATAGACACACTGGCTGCGCTCGAACGCAGCGATCACGATAAAGCAGACAAGGCACAACTACTCGCATTTCAAAAACTGCGTATCAATGGCCTGACTTTGAAAAACATGAACGCGCTTGCGATCAACAGCATTGCGCTCACTGATACCAGCGCGTATCTGCACATTAAGAAAAACGGCAAGTTCGAGTTTGACGAGTGGCTACCAGCATCCGATACCGCTGAAACAAAGCCAGCTGCCAGTAACCAGGCCAGAGCAGTGAAATCTGCCTTTCAGTATTCGCTCGGCAGCCTCCAGTACGTCAGCACACAACCGATCAGCTTTGTCGATGACAGTCTTAAAGAACCTTTTTCTTATGTACTACCAACACTGACTATAGCGCTTGGGCCGATTGACAGTAGCCAGCCCGAAACCCTCACCACAATCAAGCTCGAAGCCAGCACCAGCAACCACGCAAAAATCAATGTGGCTGCAAGCATTGATCCATTGGCAGCGAAACCGGACCTGAATGGCAAGATCATCATTTCCGGCCTGGATCTGCGCGCACTGTCACCACTGACCAAAGAGTACATCGGTCACAGTATTCGCAGCGGCCAGCTCGACAGCGATATCAAGTTGAAAGCGGACAAGGGTATACTCAACAGCAATATAGCACTCACGCTCAACCAGTTCGAACTGCGCTCGCTTAATAAAAAAGAAGCGAAAAAACTCGACAGCGATCTGGGATTCCCGTTGAACACTGCTCTGTCATTACTGCGTGACAGCGATAACCGCATCAAACTTGATATCCCGGTGACTGGCGATATTAACAATCCAGATTTTGACCCGGCGGACGCCATCAGGACCGCGACCTCCAAAGCAGTTACAGCGGCGGTGCTGTATTACTACACCCCTTACGGATTGATACTCGCTGCTAACGCAGCGTTCGATATCGCCACAGCACTCAGGTTCGATCCAGTGACATTCGACGCCGGCCAGAGCACACTCAACCCGAAACAGACCAAACAGCTCGATTCAGTTGCCAGCATGCTCAGCGAGCGCCCCGGTGTGCACCTGACGCTGTGTGGCATCAGTAACCGTGGCGATACTGCACTGCTTTATCCCGACGTAATTAAAGCTGCCGAAAAGTCAGAAACCAGAAAAATTATTCTTAACGATGCACAGACCAAGGCCTTGTTACAGCTTGCTGAAAAGCGTGGTACTGCGGTCAAGAATTATCTGGTGGATAATAAAAAGATCGATGCCAGCCGCCTGATTGTGTGCGAGCCGGAATATCGGGAAGATTCAAAACAAGCAGTGGTTGAGATTAGTATTTAACCACTTTTCAAGATTGAAAAAATCAAACCCCTCTGTCTTTCTTTTTTAACGCCCCACAATACAAAACCAATCCAGCGATAACTGTTGTTTGATTAAACTGTAAAACATTCCAAAATCTGTCTGGCTAACTTTACACTTTTCCGGCGTACGTTTAATCGTAACCAAATCCAAGTAACTGAAATCGAATTAAAATTAAATTTTTGCATAAATCTTGCATGCTTATCAGAGCCAATTTTGACAGGTAACTGAAATGAAAACAAAAAAGGAGACAGTCATGAATTTGAAACCTTTCTACGCGATTCTAAGTATGTGCGCCTCTTTAGGTGCTTTGGCATGGAACGCCCCAGTTCACGCCGACACCATCAGTGCCACCCTGAGTGCTCAGTACTTCGAGATTTCGGCAACGTCTGGCGACCCTGACGTGAACATTTACAATACACCCATTGTTGCTCTCGGCAGTAGCCTGGGTCCCAACGGGATGCCAGTTGCTACCGGTGGCGTGAATGACATCACCCCCACCACCAATGAAATCACATGGTGGAGCCCGGCACTCAACAGCAACGTCGTCGCCACCGGAACCGGCACGATCGCACTGCCCTACAGCAGTTACATGTACGCTCCCAACAGTACTGGCAGCAATGACACCAACTTCTACGAAACGGCAATCTTCAGCGGGAACTTCAATCTTGCCTCAGCCAGCACGGTGCAATTCCAGCTCGGTTCTGACGATGATACTTTCATCTATGTCGATGGCACCTTGTTCGGTCAGAATCCCGGGGTACACGGCGTAACCAACGTCAATTTCACCACACCGGAGCTTGGCGCAGGCAACCATACCATCAATGTCTTCTACGCCGACCGCCAGCATACAGGTGCTTATCTGTCATTGAATCTGCTGAGCTCTGGTGTTGTGATCACTCCTGTGCCACTGCCACCAGCCATTGTCCTGTTCGTCCCGGCACTTGCCGTCCTCGGCTTTGTGGGCCGCCGACGCAAAGAAGACTGCTGACAGCGCAGGTGATACGAGACGGATTCGACCGCCAGGTAAAAGGAACAAGTAAAGAGTAAAGGAAACGAGTGAAGCGCCCCGGTTTTCATGGACACATCTAAAGACATTATTCTTTAGTTAGGCGTCTATGAAAACCGGAGCACTTCAAGTGCACACAACACAGACCATGGAGCCTGTGCGTATTAATCACAATTAGTCACTGACCGGGTTTTTTAGGAGGCAAACCGCCAGTGTCTCTTACAATCTGGCAGTAACTGCGATCATCCTTATTTTCGATCGCATCCGCTATCGCACAGACCAGCTGATTCAACTCATCCTTACTGATTACCTGCAACACCCGGCTCAGCACATCTGAATCCACATGTGCATACGTAGTGTCACCGCTATTCAGGCTTATCAGCAAGCTGGCCTTTTGATAATTACCGGCATGTTCGCCTTCGTCGCTGTCCACGCGCTCACGGCTCTCATCCAGCAACTGGTCGTACATATCTCCAATTTCATCGCTAAGCGCATCATCGATATTTTCATCTATGCCAACATTGATGTAATCGTCATGCACATCCAGTTTGAAAGCAAGCTCCCGCTGTGTGAGAAAGCCGGTAAACTTGTCGCTGATGTCCTGGTGAAAAAAAATAAATTCGAGCATTGGAATATGATATCAAAGTGAGGCAAACATGAATATTATCAGCGATACTTCATTATGAAAACATAATGAAGTTCAGACTGACCCAGGGGTTGGACAGAATATTACGCCTGACATCCCATCGCATACGTTTCATTTCAATTCTTCAGATAAGGTATTGATCATCAACTTGAAATAATCCAGTTTTTGCCTGACTTCCTGTTTTTCCTCTTTCGATAAAGGCCCGTATCCTCTTGGGTACGGCCAGCCGTAACCCCACCGATACGGCGTTGGATAATACGGCGAGCCGCCAACCCTTACCCCGGCCAGCATTAGCGCTGCAATCTGGGGTTCACCCACCTTGCTGACACAGGACGCCAGATTTTTATCTGCTTCCAGCCTTTGTCCATACGTACCGCCCTTCCAGTAGGCAAGATCGTGTCGAATACAACAACTCGCCCACAATGACTGATGCTTGATATTCCCGTTAGGAAAAGCGCTGCAGGCGTCTGTTGTAAACGGTTTTAGATCGCCGCCCATGGCGATGCACGGGATAAATAGAAATAACATGAAGCCGCTAATCGTTCTCGTCATGCGTGGTAACCGAAATTAGCTGGATTTCCAGTATCGTTGCATTTCGTAATATAAAAACGAGGCCGTCCAGGTGATAAGCACAAGACCGGTCAATGACTCAAGCCCCGTTAAATATCTCAGATCTCCAGTCGGCTCTATATCACCAAAACCCAAAGTGGTAAAAGTCGTAAACGAAAAATAGGCGCAATCCATCAGGCTACCATTAAAGCTTCCTTTCAAAGCGCCCCAGCCCTCAGTATGATGCATAAAGTAATAGGCGAAAGCAAAAATCCAGATTTCTACGACATGAGCTGTTAGCGCAGCGAAAACACCAAAAACGATTCTAAATCGGTGTTTAACCTTCATCTTTGGAATCAGGGTAGTAACACGATATAGAAATTCGTAGTGAATCATGACCGCAATCGCTACGAGCAAACTATTGAGTAAAAATACTTCGATCATGATTACAGAACGCAGCGATTGAACTGCGAGAAAAAGGAGGACAAGAGGCTACTCTTTAACCACTTTTCAAGACTTAACAAAATTCAACCCTCCCGTCACCTTAATTTATTGTTTCTGATTGGGCATTTGCATCAACTCGGACACTTCGAGCGAACCGCCAATTTCAAGAAAAGGACAGGCCTGCGCAATCGCCAGCGCAGCCTCGATTGAGGCTGCCTCGATAATGGTGAAACCAGACATGGCGCTGCTGCCACCCTCCCGTACAGTTCCGTCAGGGCTGACTGTAGATGTGTCTTTTAGTGGCAGCATAGGACTAACAATCGATTCCTTAAGTGAAGCCAGCCACTCCATATATTTCGTAAAATGCTTCTTCGCTTCCTCCGGGCTGGATGGCTGACTACCACCCAGATAAACAAACACGAACTGTGCCATTCTTATTTCCTCATCAAATATAGTTGGGTCATTATACCATCTGCTGACCGATTCTTAAAAAACCCAGATAACAATCAATAGCGCGAGAAACTCATTTACAATACTGGTTTTCAATCATTAATCGGATTATCAACTACCAAATCATACATAGAGGGGCATAAGTTAAAACCGCACATTAAGTTATACCGAATCTCTGAAACTCATCATAAAGTTGCACTAAATGTAATTGGTTATCTGGCTTTTTTTGATTGCTTCCTCAATTCTTGCAACGTCTATATTGTCTACAATCATTTTCATATTGCTTTTTATCCGTTTTGATAAAAACAGAAAAGGAGCAACTACAATTGCTTGTTGAAATGCATCACTATCATGGATTATTTAATAAAGATGCAATAGAAAGATTCCAAAGGAATTATTTTTTAACCAATAATTGATCCTGTTTAAATCTCTCCGGCAGCTTTTTGCCAACAGCCTGTTGCTTGAGTCCAGCACTACAACGGGTTCGTTTGATCATTGTTCATTTGTCAGGGTAATGCTAACTCCGTTTAGGAGTGTCCGTTATTTCGGGGAAAGTTCAACCTGAAACTGCTTTTTTCCAAAACCAGAAAAAACGAAAACCGGAGCCAGATACCAGTTAGAAACTATTGGTATCTGACCCCGGCTTTACGGTTTTATATCAACAATACTACCAATCGATCATTATTGAATCACACCATCTATGACCGCGGGCGCAGCAGTTACGGTTGGTTGTGTACCAAGATAAATCGTATCTGTTGAACTGCTTGGGTCATGCAAGCCTGCTGAAGTTGGCAATGTCTTGGCGGTTGTGGGTTGCGCCAGTGTCACACCGGTACAGCCTGCTATCTGACCCAGACGAACTTCGCTATCCAGGCTCTTGACGATCAATGGCGTGCTATTCAGTGTCATGGTCGCGCCATCCGGGATAGAGAAAGCCGGAACGTAACGTGCATTGGCAGTACTGCAATCCGTAGGGCTATTATCCACCGGGTTTACGCAGCCACCGGGGATGCCCTGCAGGTTGCCGAATCCGCTGAACTGCAATTGC
>CAYRNH010000027.1:0-14288 GCA_964425515.1 uncultured Thiotrichaceae bacterium
GGCACCTGCTTTGCCGAAATGGGTAATCAGGTCATTTGCGTCGATATCGATGCCAGGAAGATAGAAAACCTTAAAAAAGGCATTCTGCCAATATATGAACCTGGTCTGGAAGAAATCGTACGCAAGAACATGGACGAAGGCCGGCTGCATTTCACCACCGACATTAACGAAGCCGCTTCCGTATCCAGTATTCATTTCATCGCTGTCGGCACACCGCCGGGTGCGGATAGTGCTGCCGATTTAAGTTTTGTGCTTGAGGTCGCTAAACAGCTTGGCCAGAGTATCGAGCAGGAAAACAATGTCATCGTCGACAAGTCCACCGTGCCAGTCGGTACCGCAGATAAAGTCTCTGCGATTGTTCAGCAGCAACTGGATGCACGCAAGTCCACAATAAAATTTGATGTTGTCAGCAACCCCGAATTTCTCAAAGAAGGCGCTGCGATTGACGACTTCATGACACCCGACCGTGTTGTGATCGGCGCTGACAGTGAACACGCGCGCAAAATCATGCACGATCTGTACGCACCCTTCATGCGCAATCATGATCGTATCCTGATCATGGGTGTGCGCGATGCAGAAATGACCAAGTACGCATCCAACGCCATGCTGGCGACCAAAATCTCCTTCATGAACGAAATTGCTGAAATCTGCGAACGTCTTGATGTTGATGTTGAGCAGGTCAGACTGGGTATCGGTTCTGATTCACGTATCGGTTATAACTTTATTTATCCGGGCTGTGGTTATGGCGGTTCGTGTTTTCCCAAAGATGTAAAAGCACTGGTGCGCATGGCGATCGACTGCGAAGTTCCCTCCGATGTACTGCACGCGGTCGAACTGAGAAACCAGCGCCAGAAAGAACGCATGTTTGTAAAAATCAGTAAGTATTTCAATAATGACCTGAGCGGTAAAACATTCTGTCTATGGGGACTGGCATTCAAGCCAGGCACCGACGACATGCGCGAAGCGCCCTCCTTGCAGATTATTGCTGATCTGATTAAAGCTGGGGCAAAGGTTCGAGCCTTCGATCCTGTCGCCACTGAAACCGCCACTGCGTCATTACCTGCCGAATGGTTTGAGAATAATTCGGTACAATTTTTTAATAATCAGTATGAAGCAATAAAGAGCAGCGATGCTCTGGTACTGGTGACCGAATGGAAGCAATTCGCCAACCCCGATTTTTCAAAAATAAAGCAGGAACTCACTCATGCCGTAATTTTTGATGGCCGCAATCAGTACGAGCCTTCGCACTTGCGCGAACTTGGCTTTGACCATATTGCAATCGGCCGAGGCAATGCATGAGTCAAAAAACGATTCTGGTTACCGGTGGCGCTGGTTTTCTTGGTACCAATTTATGCGAACGCCTGCTTGCTATGGGCAACAAAGTTATTTGTCTCGATAACTTTCAGACTGGCCGTCGCCAGAACCTGACGCACCTGGAAGGCAATGACGATTTTGATGTTATTGAACATGACATCATCAATCCGATCGAGCTCAAGGTGGATGGCATATACAACCTTGCCTGCGCCGCTTCACCGCCGCATTATCAGGCCGATCCGATCCACACCACCAAGACCTGCGTGTTTGGTGTGATCAATATGCTGGAGCTGGCGAAAAAAAATAACGCACCGATCATGCACGCTTCCACCTCCGAAGTGTACGGTGACCCCGAAGTCCATCCACAGACCGAGTCCTATCACGGTAATGTAAATCCCGATGGGCCGCGTGCATGCTACGATGAAGGCAAGCGCTGTTCGGAGTCACTGTGTTTTGACTACCAACGGGTTCACGGTGTTGATATCAAGATCGCGCGTATTTTTAATACCTACGGCCCACAGATGGATCCCAATGATGGCCGCGTGGTATCAAACTTCATTGTGCAGGCAATCTCAGGTAAGCCACTGACTATTTATGGTGATGGCTCCCAGACTCGTTCGTTCTGCTACGTTGATGACATGATTACCGGCTTTGTAAAATTGATGGCCAGCGGTGATTTTCATGGCCCGGTCAATCTTGGTAACCCGAATGAATTCACTGTCAAAGAGCTGGCTGAAAAAGCACTGGCGATGACCGGTTCTCAGTCGAAAATCGAATATCTACCGCTGCCCGATGATGACCCGCGCATGCGCTGTCCGGATATCACCCTGGCAAAAACCAGGCTGGACTGGTCGCCCATGATTCTACTGGAACAGGGCCTGGTAAAAACCATTGAGTATTTTAGCGCCCAAATCAAGTAAGCTAAGCCATGGCCAAAATCAGCGCATGCGTTATCTCCTACAACGAAGAAGATAAAATCGAAGACTGCCTGCGTAGCCTTGAGCAGGTCGTCGATGAAATCATTATCGTTGATTCGCTTAGCAGTGACCGAACACTCGAAATAGCACGTCGCTATACCGACAAAATATTCGACCAGAAATTTCTCGGCCATATCGAACAGAAAAATCTGGCCATCTCAAAAGCAAGTCACGACTGGATACTGAGCCTTGATTGCGATGAGCGCCTCACCGACGAGTTAAAACAATCGATACTGTCTGTCAAAGACACTATCGAGCAGGCTGATGCGTATAGCATGAACCGTAAGACCTTCTATATTTATCGCTGGCTGGATCATTGCTGGTACCCGGATACCAAAACACGACTGTTCAACAAGAATACTGCGCGCTGGGGCGGCACCAACCCGCACGACCGAATCATGGTCGATAGCGACAGGGTCAAACACCTGCATGGCGACATCCTGCACTATTCGTTCAACTCAATTTCGGAACATCTATCAACCATAGACAAATTCACCGAAATCGGCGCTGATGAACTGATCAGAAAAGGTAAACGGTTTAATATTTTCAGTCCATTGACACACGCGACCTGGACGTTTCTGAAGTTGTATGTATTCAAACTTGGTTTTCTCGATGGTTTTGCCGGCCTGGTAGTATCGGTGCTTTCGTTTATGCACGTCTTTGTCAAATACAGCAAGGCCATTATTAAACTTCGCGACACCAATACATGAACATACTGGAACTATGTCTGTCATCTGGACTTGGCGGGCTCGAACTGTATGCACTTCGCTGTAGTCGCGCGCTGTCAGAAAACCACCAGGTACTCAGCGTAATCAACACCCGCGGAGAGCTACCCGAACGCTATGCCGAACACACTGGCCTGAGCACCGTGCAGCTTAAGTATAGCCGCGCCTATCTTCCTGTCAGCAATGCCATACGTCTCGCCAGATTGATTGATCACCATCAGATTGATGTGTTACACATGCATTGGGGCAACGACCTGGCGCTAGCTGCACTGGCAAAAAGAATTTCACGCACAAAACCCGCGCTGGTCTATACCCGACAGATGAAAATAACGCGAAGCAAGAATGACACCTATCATCGCTTCCTGTATCAACAGATGGATTCAATGCTATGCATCACAAAACTGTTAGCTACCGAGGCAAAAAAGTTTATTAGCCAACAGGCCGATCGCATCAGCACACTTTATTATGGCGTTCCTGCTCCCGCACAGGTGCTTACTCAAGATGAAATCCGGCAGCAGCGCACACGACATGGCTTTGATGCCAGTGACTTTGTGGTAGGTCTATTCGGTCGCCTGGAGGATGGCAAAGGTCAGCATTTGCTAATTAAAGCAATCGCTGAGGCCCGAAAAAACAATAGCACCATCATGGCGCTGATTGTTGGCCATGAAATGTTGCCCGGTTATGCTGATATACTCCACAAGCTTGCTAAAGATCTTGGCGTCAGCGGCCAGATTAAGTTTTCGGGATTCGTCAATGATCCACAGTCGCTTATGCAAATTTGTGATTGTGTTGCACTGACATCATACGAAGAGACTTTTGGCCTGGTATTACCCGAAGCAATGCGTGCAGGCGTGGCGGTGATTGGTAGTAATGCAGGCGGCGTACCAGAGATTATTGAGCATGAAGCCTCCGGCCTGCTATTTGAGCCACGCAATGCCAGCAGTCTTTGTGACCAGCTCAAAACGCTGAACGCAAACCCTGATTTTAAATACACGCTGGCCGCTGCAGGAAAGGCCCGCGCTGACGCTCTGTTCAATCAGAATGAGCACTTTCTGAAACTGGAACAACATATGACCGCATTAACCGCAACTGGAAACATTGGCAAAACAGCATGAGACTCTGGTTCACAAGAGGCGTACGCTCTTCGAAATATGCACGAGGTGTTCTTACCAGCATAGTGAAAGACAATGTCAAAACCATTGCTGTTCTCAGGCATGGCGCACTGGGCGACATGGTATTGACGCGCGCTTTCCTCGTTGAAGCTCGTAAAACATTTCCAAATGCAAAGATAACTCTAAGCATTATCAGCAATTACACTCGCGGTGCGCCTGAAGACCTTGTTGACCGCGTGCATATTGTGCACGGATCTGACCAGCGCGGCACTCCTATATCAAAACGTATCAAACGCATCAAAGAACTGGGTTATCAGGATATTATTTTTGATCTCGCCGCATCCAACCGCTCAGTCATGACCTGTTTTTTCAACAAGGCCGGCTTAAAGATTGGCTTTCCCTATCGAGCATTACAGGCAAAACTATTTTATGACATTGCCGTCCCTCGCAGCGATCTCAATTTTGAAGTTAATGAAATGATGAACATGCTGCATGTCTTCGGCGCCAAAACAGCATACCCGCATCGTTATCAGATGCCAGGCGAAGCGGTTCGTCGAGAACGACCTTACCTGGTGTATTTCATCGGTGCCTCGGTGCCAGAAAAATGCTGGCCGCATGATCACTATAGCGCGTTGTTGCAGGAGCTATCCGTGCGCTACCCCGATCATGACCATCTGGTGCTGGAAGGTATCCAGTCGTGGGAAAAAGCCGATGCGATACTCGCGCCGTTTGCAGACAGCAGTCATGTCATGGCGATATCGACCGACACCGTCGAAGCCACCACCGATCTGTTAAAAGGCGCCAGCCTGCTGGTTTCCAACGACACTGGCATACGCCATATTGCCATCGCCTGTGAAACTCCAACCGTGGGAATATTCTACGGTGACCCGTTTCGCTACTGGCCGCGATATCCGATACACGACATCGTGCTACCCGAACCGGCCTGGCCTCCGTCGATGGACAAGGTCAAACAGGCCTGTATTGCCCTGCTGGATCAGACAACCGCTGTGAAAGCAGACTAGTACTCTTCGTAGGATTTTTCTTCGACAAAGTCCGAGCCCAGCTTCAAATTGATCTGGCGCTTCACATCCGAGCGCTTATCATTGGTGATATATACCGCACGCGCAAGCTCGACAAATTTATCATCGAACTGTTTTTTCGACTCCTGATCACGAATATCGTCTTCGATTACCCAGAGTGATTCGTTGATTTGCTTTAGTTCAGAAACTTCAGCGGCAACGTCTTCACGCGAAAATGGCAGCTCTGCCAGCAGAGCATTCAGCGCACTCAACTCCTTATTAATATTTATGAGCTTGTCGGCATCTTTGATACGCTCATTCTTGATTTCAAGAATTGTCACCTTGTCAAAAAATTCACCTATCGATATTTCAACTTTTACATTCATGCTACAATTATCCCCATTTTTCAGTCAACAAGCTATGAAACATAGATGCAGATATTAGTCGTACGAGTGGGCCGTGTTGGCGACACAGTCATGATGACACCTGCTCTGCAGGCGATTCTGCAGTGCTACCCGGATGCCCAGCTGACAATTCTAGCAAGCCCGGAAGGAAAAAGCCTGCTCCGTGACTTTTCACCAGCGATTAAAGAAATATGGACCTGGGATCGACACGGTCCTGTCAAATCATATCTAGATAAACAAGCCTTGCTCAAAAAGATATCTGCCAGCACCTTCGACCATGTTTATTGCTTCGATACCAACCCACGGATTGCTGCACTGTTTGCAGATATCAGTTGCCCCTTTCACTGGTTTAATGGTTCAGACACCGTCAAACATACGGCAAAACACTATCTTGATCTTGTCGCCTCATCCTGCAATAAACCTGTCGATAACTACTACAATTATCTGCCTGTTGATCAGGAGCAAACTCGACTGCTTGATAATGAACTTCAAAGCCTCGGCATCATGCCTGATGACATCGTAGTGATGATGCACCCAACTTTCAGCGGCTATACCAAACTTGGCTTACGTAAGCGCCAGGCCCGCATACGCAAACTCTGGCCTGCGATAAATTATGGTGAGCTAGGCAAGCGCCTAGCCAGCTCGCCTGCCATAGACGGGCGCAAGATCAAATCCATTATCGCGTTATTACCCAAGGAACTTTCGCTGGGAAGAGAGATTGTTCAACACAGCAACGACACGATAACCCTCCTCGAATCGCAAGCCGACTTCGGCCGCTACAAGGCACTATTAAAAAGAGCGAATCTTCTACTCACACCCGACTCAGGCCCTATGCACATAGCGTCAGCACTAGGCACACGCATTGTCGCCTTTTTTTCCATGAAGGATCCGGATGACTGTGGGCCCTACATGAACCATGCAGACTTCACCATACTTAGATCAGACGACCCTGTCCAAGGCATTGCAACTATTGACGTTAACACGGTACACAAGGCCGTCATGGAACAACTGATGGCCGACATCAGTCCTGGACAACATGCATAAAATTCTTGTCATTCGCAATGACAAACTTGGTGATTTCATGCTCGCATGGCCGGCCTTTGCATTACTGAAGGCACAGTACCCCGATTGTTCGATCACAGCCCTGGTGCCTGCTTACACCCAGCCCATGGCGGCGCTGTGCCCGTGGATCGACGATGTAATAATAGATGACAACAAAGCAGCCGTACTTTCAGGCGCCAGGACACTCGCAAGGCGGATTAAAGCGCACCAGTTCGACGCATCGATAAGTTTTTATTCTGAAGCAAGAACTGCTCTGGCGCTGTGGCTGGCAAAAGTACCTGAGCGTTATGGCCCCGCAACAAAAATTGCACAAATATTTCTGAACAAAAAGCTCAGGCAAAGACGATCCAGCTCATCTAAACCTGAGCACGAATACAATACAGAATTATCAAGGTTCTACATAGAATCTCAGGGTAATAGTGCTCCCGATACACCAGCAGCCCCATACCTTATATTTTCTGACAAGCAAACCAGCGTTATTCGTGAACGTTTTACGGCTGAACATAACATCCCCGCAACTAAACAACTGATTATCATCCACCCTGGTAGTGGTGGCTCTGCAATTAATTTACCACTTGAACAATTTGCTGAATTGGCGCGATCCATTGCTATCGCACACAATGTGTATTTTATAATTACCGCGGGACCATCTGAAATCAGCACCGCCAAAACACTGGAAAAACTAATAAACCTCACGGACTGTTGCACATACTATTCGCAGGAAGGGTTAGCAGAATTTTCAAAATTCATTAACATATGCGACCTCTTTATAAGCGGCTCAACTGGCCCATTACATATTGCCGGTGCATTAGATGTCCCCACCGTCGCATTTTATCCAGCCAGGCGATCAGCTACCGCATTGCGATGGCAAACATTGAACAGTCCTGACAAACGAGCTGCATTAACATTAAGCGAATCCGATTCACCTGATTCGCAACCTTATGTCGACTTATCTATCTGCGAAAAAGAAGTAACGCGTCTACTAGAAAAACATTCCAAGAAAAGACCGTGAGCATAAAGAAGTTAATACTGCAGTTGTTTGCACGTAAAGCGAATAGATCAAGTATTCGACTGGATGATATACAACGTGTATTAATATATCGCCACGCAAGAATCGGTGACACGATATGTCTCTACCCATTAATTCGCGAACTAAAGAAGTCTCGCCCAAACATTCAGATCGACATATATGCCGGGAAAGACAATAGCTTTATGTTTCACGACCTGCCAGAAATCGATAACGTCTATAGAAAATACAAAAAAAGTCAGCCATTAAAAACGTTCCTGGACCTGGTGAAAGCAAGACGCAATAAGTACGACCTTGTAATCGACACTCTTGAAATAAAGTTTGGGAAAATAATCGCATTGACATTCATCCGACCAAAATGGATCATCGGAATCCACGGCGTTGAAACGCGCTACGGGCTTCGTCACAAAGATCTTAATATGTATGATGGGCTTTACGAACGAGAGACAAACCATATTTCACAAAACTTACTAGGCATGCTTAAGCTTATCGGAATAAAAGACTTTGATGACCAGATGGGATTTCCTTTGAGCGAGAAATCAATAGCTTTTGCTGAGCAATTCACAGCACCATACAGAGATTATACGATTGTAGGATTAAATACAGACGCAACTGACCTGGAAAGAATGATATCGGATCAGGACATGATATCTGTATATAACGAACTAATTAAAAAAATTGATAATCTGATTGTTCTTCTATTCTGCACGCCTGACAAATATCTGCATTTTAGCGAGCTCAAGAAGCAACACAACATGTCTAAACTGATAATAGAACAGGGCACTAAAGGGTTCTTTGACGCTGCGGCTATGGTTAAATTCGTCGACGTTATGATTAGCACAGATACTAGCTTCATCCATATAGCATCCGCGCTTGATACCCCAACCGTAGGAATTTATCAAAACGAGATCTCGCATATAAAATACTGGGGGCCACGTAGTAGCTTACATACAGTAATTACTCCTGAACTTCCGGGTAAAACCACAAGAGGATTCAAGCCAGCTGAAGTTGCGAACGCTGCTTCCAATCTTCTCCATGAAAAACGCTTACAATCTGCAGCGCGTGACCAGGTATAACTACTTAAGCACCCTTAAATCGATATAGATATTTCGCGCTGGCATTTTAAATGCTGAGCGTTCCCATTTCGCGTGGCCGAATAACATTACTGTCAGGCGAGCACGAATACTGCCTATGAGAGGGCCAAAATTTACGCGCCTCCTGATTAGCTCAAACTTACCTGTTGTATCGGCGAGATATCCAGAGCCGCACATCTGATCAGTAAAAAACAGAGAAAAATGACGCACATGAGTCGGGTCAGCCCAGGAATTACTGGAAGTAAAATGCGGCGTTTCTAAATGGACCACAGCATCGCGCTTTGCAATTCGGTGTATCTCCCGAAAAAAGCCAACCTGATCATTGATGTGCTCAACCACATGTGTTGCTTTAATGTAATCGAAGCTGTTGTCATCGACAGGCCAGGGGAATGTTTCGATATCCCAGACAAGATCAACGCCAGGCCAGTCTGTGATATCTATACCAAAGAACTCGGGATCTTTGTTTCTACCACAGCCAATATCTAATTTTTTCTTCATAATATTCCCATCATAATAACTTCGATTTACACCGAATTATTTTTCCATGGCAAGCGTAAAACATAGCGGCTTAAATTCTGAAGAACCAGGCAATATTCCTTTGCTTATGTGTGAAACCCGTTTCTTACCAGGGTAGACTCAATAAACCGAGCGCACAACTTCTAAACATTATTGGAGAAGATTTAATCTCGTCCTGATTTGTCAGTCTATAGTAAATGATCCATCTCTACGCGAATAAGAGTACCTGGTAGATCCCCTCATGCTAAAACTTGCCATGATCACGATTATATAATTTATATAGACCGATACAGCCGGCGCTCTTAGTATCCAGGATTCTGAAAGACCAAAAACAGAATATGACACTGCAACGACAGCGCCCATCATACCTAACATCGTAAACAGGCCGCGGCCAGCACAAAAGAGCCTCAGTGGCGCAATCACCATCGCGTAACATATAGCTATTAATCCAAACAAGCCCGTACCCACTAGTGCCTGCACAAATATATTGTACGCACTACCCTGGACTTCAACATTTGGGTACTCACCCCTCTTCTGATAGGGAACCATATCTTCATCCAAATCACCCAGTCCTGTGCCAAAAACGGGGTTCTTTTTCCACACACTGTACCCAATAACCCACATCGCAAAGCGGCCGCCCACAGAAGTATCGGCACGCTGACCAACCATAAACTGAGTAATTTCTGTCTTCGCCTCTTCATAGCGCTTATCAATAATAGTTCCAGCCGGAGACAGCATGGCGACCACACAGGCCACAATAACTATAACAACAAGTCGTATAGCATAGGCTTTTTTAATGGTCGAATAATATATTAGTGCTATTGCAAAATAGATCGGGAGCGCAAGCCACGCGCCTCTTGCTTGCGACAGTATAGAAGCGTATATGGCACATACAATTGATACACCAATGATACTTTTGATCAGCGGTCTATTCTCATAAAACAAAAACATCACCACCATTAATCCGGCGCTCATCATAGACGCATCACCAAATGTAATATGGTGATAGTCTCCTGCTGCTGGTAAATCCGGTGACTTATAAATACTATGAAGAGCATACCCAAGATATATGAATCCTGATACCACAACACCTGCAATTAAATATCGAGACAAGCTCAACCGCCTGTAACGCATAACCAGGTATACTGGAATAATAAGAGTAAACCGTATATAGCGTCCAAACTGCTTCACAAATTCCTGATGATCACTGGTATTAACCCATGAAAGCAGCCCTGACAACGTATATAGCGCAAATCCAGCCAGGAGCAGCTTTTCCAGCCTGCCTGTACTCTGCCACGATACTCTCCATTCCTTCATGTATAGCAAACTGCAAACAAACATTATCGCGAGTGCGGTACTTGCAAGATTACGCGTAGCACCGCCGGTTGCAGCTATCGACAATACGCAAACCCCCATGATGAACTCGAGTGGGTTTTTTTTGACACTATCCAGCCATGCCTGCATATACGTTTTCAACCTTTTTATTTACCAGCCTCTGCCAACCAGGCCGAGAGCTCTACATAATAATAGGCAGGCCATGCCTGTCCGCACTATATCCCTGCATCTGTTTTATATTTGCGTTCAAACCTATAGATACGCGCAATTGCAGGGTACTTCATGTCATAACATAAGTCATCATCTGGCTGCCCAGTAAAACTTATACCAGAATTTCTCTCCAGCTGTTCAATTCACGCTCTGCGTTTGAATAAAAACGCGCGCGCTCCGGGTTGCCCTTCGCGGCTTCTTTTTCCTGTTGCATATGAGCTGCTACAAAGAGTAGTTTTTCAGACAAGTCGGCGATGTCACGATCTTTAGCCAGTCGAATATGAAATCCCATTTCTAAAAGCTCAGGGAATACGGTATTGCTATAAGCGACACAGACCAGCGGAAAATGCAATGCCTCCAATACCGAACCCGGCATGCCCTCACCGTAACTTGGAAATAGAAAAATATCCGCGCTCTGAAGATAGCTGGATATATTAGAAACAAATCCCGTTATTTCGAAACAATTTTTACAGCGACTCTCATTAATTGCTTTAACGACTGATTGAGCATAGCTACTGCTATCGCTCTCGCCAATAATGAATAATTTACATTTATAACCATGATCATACAGGTTTTCTGTTGCTTTTATAGCATCCAGCTGCCCCTTGCCATCAGCCAATCTCCCAATATGGACGATCACTATCGTATCCTCGTCGACATCCAGGTCAATGGCATCAGGCTGGCTTACTGTCTGCGACGGTAAAATAATCCTGAAATCAGCGCGTTTAGAAACAGGCACAATTTCCTTTACATTCTTTAACAGATGGTTCGAAATAGTCACATGATGATTGACGCCTGAATATATAAGCCTGTGCAGCAGATCTCTTTTTGGGTGACTTTTAGTGGTTCCATGCCACACAATCAGGTTTATATTTAGCCCAAGAAAGGAAAAATATAACGTCTTTAATTCTGACGCACCAAGAAAAATAACATTATTGATGCCGCGCTCTATAATCGCTTTTCTAACCGTGCGCAGCATTGATATACTAAAAGATCTACTGTAAAAGCTTACTGGGATACATGTGATTTCACTATAATCCCTCATCATGATACTTTCTGTATACGTGCCCCGCCTGCAGAAGAATGTCACATTATCTGACCTGGATAACAATTTCGCCAGCCGTACGGCCGTCATTTCCATGCCACCGCGGCCATTCGAGAAACACATCACCGCGACTGATTTTTTATTATTTTTCATTATTGGTTTTAACTACAGCAAGATTTCCAGGTTCGTTCATATAATATCTATCACTGTGTTGTTGCATCACATCACAGCCTGAACTGGATATATGCACCACACTATCACGAGTCACGCCCTTTCCGTATAGCACTCACACCAGTGCATTAGCGTAACCGTACAAGCAATATAAACAGGCATCATATGTCATCCCATGATATTTTTGTATACATCTTCTACCCCTATATCCTTTAAGCAATTCGTATGCCCAAGTGGGCAGATCCTTTTAAAACACGGGCTACAGGGAAGACTTAAATAGAATATATTTTTTTTATCAGGGCTCGCCAGAGGTGGGGTATATTCGGGCGTTGATGAACCGTAGATCACATTAGCCTTTACACCAGCGGCTACTGCAACATGCATTAAACCTGAATCATTACTCACCACCTGCTCCGCACATGCAAGCAGATCGACAACATCCACCAAATCCGTTTTACCGCAAAGATTGTGTGCATCTTTATGATTCCGACAAATCATCTCTCCCAGAGTCGCCTCCTTCTGTGACCCAAGCACCCAGACATATTTCCCGGCATCGATTAGCTTGCCAGCTAATGCCGCATAGTATTCAACCGGCCATTGTTTAGCGGGACCGTACTCTGCGCCAGGCATCATGGCTATAATTTCTCTCTCAGTATTCAAGCCAAGACTGGCAAGCAAATGCGCGCGGTTTTTAACATCGATGCGCAGAACAGGGTACGGTGTTTTTGGCGCGACTAAAACAGTGCTATCTTCGCCCAGTGCAACATAACGCTGCACCGTCTGCATCAGCAAGGCCTTATTCAGTACCCTGATATCGTTGAGTATGCCGTAGCGCTGCTCACCTTTATAACCTGTTCTTACTGGTATCTTTGCAAAAAACGGCACCAGCGCCGATTTCCACGAACGCGGGATGACAATCGCATGCGTATAGCCAGACGCTCGTAATTGTTTACCCTGAGCGTATCTTTTCATCAAACCCAGTTCACCGTGACCAGTCTCATCTTTGATACCCGCATTCACTTCGGGCATGCGCGCTATAATCGGCAACGACCAGGCTGGCGCCAGTACATCTATAATGCAATCAGGGAATTTGTTTTTTAGAGAAATGAACAGGCTCTGCGCCATCACCATGTCGCCAACCCATGACGGACCGACGATCAGATAACGTCGCGGTTCACTCATTCGCAGCACCTGTCATCAGCCTGCTTGCTATCTCGGCATTACTGCGTAGATGTTGCTGATTGATGGTGCCCACAATCATGCTACTGACGCCCGGCTGCATCAGCACGTATTCGAAAGCTTCATCGACACTTTGAGCATGGCCGCTTTGCAGTCCTTTTTTGACCACCACGCCCTTGTTGAGCTGGTGCGCGTGTTCAATCACGGGGCGATCCGCATCGGTTTCCAGGTTAAACGTGGCCATCACTACATCACAGTGATCGACCACCCACAAACCACCTGCAACCGTTTTGGTCGACATACCAAAAGCACGGATCAGACCCTGTTGTTTGAGTTTTTCCAGCGCATCGAACGCGCCTTCGTTTTTAATGATATCCATATCGTTGCCATCGGAATGCACCAGCACCACATCGAGCATGTCGCGTTTCAGATGTCGCAGACTCTGCTCAACACTGCTGCGCGTGTGCGCATAACTGAAATCAAAACTGGATTCGCCCTGTTCAAAAATCTCGCCCACCTTGGTCATGATCACGCAGTCGTGACGATTCGGTAATAGCTTGCCGATACGTTGCTCGCTATTACCATAGGCCGGTGCGGTGTCAAAAAAATTAATCCCCAGTGACTGCGCCAGCTCGAACAATGCCTGCACCTTTTTATCGTCAGGAATTTCAAAGTCGCTGGGGTATTTCACCTGCTGGTTGCGACCGATTTTTACCGTACCCAGGCCGAGCACGCTGACGTCAATACCACTGGAACCGAGCGCACGTTTTTTCATGCCGGGCTCCAGCGTTCTGCTTCACACCAGGGAAACGTTGCAAAATTCGCTAGCGGCCATGAAGGCAGCTTACCTTCGCACGGCGTGATACCCGAATCAGTAATTTTTTGCAGCACCTCTCTGGCGAGCTGCGGCGCCAGTGCCAGCTTGGTCGGCCAGGCCGTGATCACATTGCCAGTTTGCTCAGAATAAAAAGTATCGGGGCGTGAAGCGTCCGGTTTGCGCACTTCGGCGCGGTCGATATCGAGCACCGCCCATTCGCTGTTTGATAAATCCAGCCACGGAATCAGTTCCGCCAGCTCGGCTTTTGCCTGTTTAATCTG
>CAYRNH010000027.1:14388-17139 GCA_964425515.1 uncultured Thiotrichaceae bacterium
GCCATCAGCACCAGCTGTTTGTATTTGAATCGATAGTGATTACCAGCCTTGTCATTCACGTCCAGTCTGCTGTCACCTGTTTGAAAACTGGCGCCATCGACTTCGAGTATTGAATCCATATACGGTTCAGCGAGTGCATGCACAATACTTAGAGTATCGAACACCGGCTCGTCGAGCTGATAGATCTGGCCGTGAAATTGTGGATGAGAAAATAACGTGGGTCGCGCATCAGTATCCAGCGACTGCGTGCGTGCGCGCATGACCTTGCTGGCAAAAAAACCTGAGATACGTGAACTTATACTAGAAGTCGACCAGAGGTAATGTGCATCGGATAATTTTGTCGCGCTGGACAGGTCGAGTTCGCCGTGGCCGGCATGGCAATCGCGCCACAAAGACGGCATGGCCGCAACCGCTTCGGATGAGGCGGTGAGTTTGCCAGTGAGCGCGTATTTGGTGCCGCCGTGAATAATCCCTTGCGCGTAACGCGTCTGTCCAGCACCGAGCGCGGCCGATTCCAGCAACACCGCCTGATAACCCGCCTGTTTTAATTTTGCCAGTGTCCAGAGGCCAGCAACCCCACCGCCGACTACTAACACATCAACGTCGAGCGTGTTTTCACCAGTCATGCGTGTTATGCCTTGCCGCGGATGGTACCGATGATTTGTGTAGTAGACACCCCATCTACATACGACAGTACTTTGACTTCACCGCCCGCTTCGCGCACACAGTCACCGCCAGGAATTTCATTCGGATCATTGTCGCCGCCTTTCACCAGAATATCGGGCAGCAGTTCACAGATCAAACGTGTTGGCGTGTCTTCTTCAAAACTCACTACCCAGTCGACACATTCCAGCGCGGCCAGCATGCGCATGCGAAAGTCGACCGAGTTCACCGGACGATCTGCGCCTTTAAGACGGCGCACGGTTTCATCGATATTGACCGCCACCAGCAAACGATCACCCAGCTCGCGCGCCTGTTGTAAATAAGTGACATGACCCGCGTGCAGAATATCGAAACAGCCATTGGTCATGACAATGGTCTCACCCTGTTCGCGACAAACTTCCAGCGCCTCGGCAAGCTCAGTTGTGCTGAGCACACCACGTTTAACCACAAAATGTTCGCGCAGCGCGGTACGCAGTTCGGCAACATTGACGCTGGCCGTACCCGATTTCGCCACTACCAGCCCGGCGGCCAGATTAGCCAGCGCGGTCGCCTGCACCAGTGATTCACCCGCAGCCAGCGCAGCAGCCAGGGTTGACACCACGGTGTCACCGGCGCCAGTGACATCATAAACTTCACGTGCGCGCGTGGGTAAATGATGTACTTCGCTACCCTGGATCAGGCTCATACCGTGTTCACTACGCGTGATCAACAACGCCTCGAATTCATATTGTTTGCACAAGGCCTGCGCCTTGCTCACCAGATCTTTATCGTCAGCGCACTGGCCTGCTACTGCCTCAAATTCGGCAAGATTGGGCGTCACCAGGCTCGCGCCTTTGTAACGTGAAAAGTCGGTACCCTTGGGATCAACCAGCACCGGAATATTTTTCTGTTTACACGCCGTGATCAGGGCCTGCACATTGCGCAGACTGCCCTTGCCATAATCCGAGCACACCACGACGTCATGCCCATCAAGTAATTTAGCAAACGATGTTTCCAGCGCAGACACATCCTCGCCAATAAAACCATCTTCAAAGTCGAGGCGTATCAACTGTTGATGCCGAGACATCACGCGCAGCTTGGTCACAGTTGGATTATTCGCCAGGCGTACAAAATGTGTATTCACTTTTGCCTTGCGAAGACTGATTTCCAGCGCATTCGCCGCATCATCATTGCCGGTGAGGCCGATCACACTGGAAGCAGCACCCAGCATCGCGATATTGAGCGCCACATTGCCAGCACCGCCGGGGCGTTCTTCGATTTCGTTGACGTGTACTACAGGAACCGGTGCTTCTGGAGAAATACGCGAGGTCGGGCCGTGCCAGTAACGATCCAGCATCAGATCGCCGACCACCAGCACGCGTGCAGTAGAAAAATCAGGAATGTGAATACTCATATATCTGTTAGTCCTTCAGCACATACTCCGTGCCACAGTAAGGACATTTTGCATGCCCGGTTTCTTCCACAGGGATATACACCTGCGGATGCGAATTCCACAATGAACTGCCCTTCATGGGACAATGGATCGGCAAAATACTGCGCGATACTTCTAAACGTGCATCCTGATTCGGCACATCCATATCAGTTTTTGTTGAAGTATGTGGATTCGGCATTTCTATTCCTGTTAAGTGGTCAATATTTTTCCGCTAATGAACGCTAATAAATACTCGTAAATCACTTTCAAAATTCTGTGATCCATATTTTATTAATCTTTCATTGGCGTTTATTCGCGTTCATTTGCGGACTATTCTTTTACCAATGTTAACCAGTCATCATGACCGGCGAGACGCCCATGTACCAGATCGAAATACAGCGTTTGCAGTTTTTCGGTGACCGGGCCACGACCACCATTACCAATCGTGCGATTATCAACTTCGCGGATCGGCGTCACTTCTGCAGCGGTGCCGGTAAAAAAGACTTCATCGGCAACATACACTTCATCACGCGTAATACGTTTTTCGCGGATCTCGTAACCTTCCTTGCTCGCCAGTGCGAACAGGGTGTTGCGCGTGATACCGTTGAGCGCCGAGGTCAGTTCGGGGGTATAGATCACATTGTTTTTCACCAGAAAAATATTCTCACCACTACCTT